>NZ_JAOQKI010000012.1:0-80917 GCF_025567465.1 Roseburia amylophila | reverse complement strand
ATCAGTTTAAACTCATAACTATAACGCATAAAAACACCCTCCTTACTGGTTGTCCAGTAAAGAGGGTACATATCACGAACACTCTCCGGGTTAATTTTACTTATTTTAGCAATTCATTGCAAGAGCAAAGATTACTCGATAACTGTAGCAACACAACTGTTAATGTAACAAATTGCATTGTTTTGAATATTTCTAATGGTGTTTCATTTTATATAGCGGTACATTTTGTGATTATTATATCTATTTCGAAAGTTTTTCAAGTCCAAAATAAGCCCATGGGCTTTTTACCTCCAATTCAAATGAAAGGACTGATAACAATGAAATTAATACACGCAAGATATAACCCGATGCACAATAGCATCGACATTAACCACTATGACGGCTACATTCTCCGGATTGACTGCAATCAGGCAGAATCCGGGATACAGACCACTCCTAATTCCCAACGGTGTCTGAATTCCCTGGCGATTGATAATCCGCTGGAATATGCAAGACTTGCTCTGGATGGCGAGATGCAGGCATGGGTTGATGCGGAGGATAGTTTGGAGGTTTACACAAACTTTGGGATACTCCCGAAACACGGATTATTGTTTCTTCCTCACCTACTTGTAATCTCTTCAATTCTCAACAACTTATTATCCTGAGAAAGCTCAATTACATAAAATTCTTCTTTTCTAAGTTTATCTGGCAACTTATCTTTCAAAATGGATGCAACGAACTGTACATTTTTATCCGAAACATAATCCATTACATTAACAAGTTGATTATCATGAACCAATTCTTTTTTATCGTTTAATAAGAAATGGACACAGGGCATCTTTTCACTATCGGCAAATTGAATATATGCAAGATCAAAACATAAAATTTCTCCCTGTTTTTTCCCTGAGCTCATATTTGCATTAAAAGTTGAAAATTTATACATCTTCTGTTGTTTCTTATTAATCTCCGTTTCATATTTAATAGCATATGTTTCACCATACAATTTTTTTGAAACTTCAGAGAAAAAAACATTAAACTTATTAATCTGATTTTTTACGGTATCTTCAAAATCATCCGTAAAAATCTTTTGATCAATCTCATCTAATTCCTCACGATATTGTTTGATATTTGTATCTACATCTTCCATCTGAGAAATAATACTTTCATATTCACCTTTTTGGCGATATTTTTCATTTAATTCTTCTATCAACTTTTCTAATTCTGCAAATGTATCTCCTTGTGCAACTATCGTAGCATATTCTCTTTCTTCCTCACATAATGTATCTAGGCGCTTTCTCTCATCGGTAATTTTGCTATTTAGTTCTGGCAATTCTTTCGAAATGAAATGAATTTTTTCTGCAACCATCTTGTTATGATAAGTCACTAATTCTTCGAATGTATGCTGTATCTTCTCGAATTGAGTCCCTGCTTGGAAATAAATTTGCCTAAGTTGTTGCAAATCTATATCCGACATTTCTTGTTCCATATCCCTTTGAGTTTCTACAATTATGTTCATTCGAATTTCCAAATTGCTAATCAACTCTGCAGTCTTATTCTTTTCATACTTTATTTGCGTATAATGAGCTAAATCTTCTTCATAATTCTCATTAATATTCAAATTGGCTTTTTTTTCATTCAAATTTTGAATTTCTCTTTCAACTAACGCCAATGCCGCTTCATAAGCATTTTTAGTCTGCTTTTTTTCCAACCTTTCTTTGAAGCTAATTTCTTGCCCTATTTTCGTTAATAATTCTTGCTTCTTTTGTCCTCCTTCAAACTTGCATCCAAAAAGATATAAATACAATGTTTCATATTCTACATCCTTTGTATAGCGATTCAATACTTTCAATGTATGACCGATGCTTTCATCTGAATATCTTATATTGTGCGAAAGTAACTGTCTCAATGTCGGCTTTCCTTCTGTAACATCTGGAAATAAAAGCATTCTAATTTGTTCTTCAAATTCATCCTCCGTACAGTTCTTATCATTAACTTGCCTCAGAACTTTATTTCTACTTAGGAAGTTTCTTCTAATTACTATTTCATCCGAATCATCATCATCCAAATCTTCTTTAAGAACAAGAGTTATCACTACTTTGTAGTCAATTAGAAAATTCTTGACTAATTCATAATCTTGACGTTCGTTTTCTGGATCCGTATATATATTTTTAGCTTTTGCTCCAAAGCAAAAATCAATTAACTTTAAAACCGTTGTCTTTCCAACATTGTTTCCTGTTTTTAGTTCATTCGTATCATTCGTAGATGTTGGAGTATCATCAACAATCAGATTTATTCCTTTATGAAAATGTAATTCTCTTAATACCTCATCTTCTGTTTCTATCCTAAGTAATTTTAGGAACATAATTTTATATCCCCCTTTTCATCCATGACTGCAACATCTATAAGGTACAGCCAATCAAGCGACAGAAGAAAAATAGGAAATGACATTTCATACTTTTCTTTTACTACTTGATAGATATCAATAACCGAATTTGAGGTGCTATTTTGTAATTCTTTCAATACCATCGCACCATTATAATATATACTTACTTCTGGTTGCATGTTTTCAGGTAATAACATATGCATAGCCCTCCGGATTCTTAAATATTTTGCAACGCATAAAAGCATCTACTACAAGCAAAGAGGCACATGCTTCCAACGTTTCTTTACTAATATCAAAATAATTACTACTATTAATTACGATCTCCTTTACTTCGTCAATTAATCCAACAAACAGTAGATCACTATTATCATATTTATTCTTTAACAACGCATCAATATACATCTTTTTTAAAGATTGTAAAACAAGCATACTCTTGTTCAATCCCATTTTATCAAATTCTCTGTACTTTTTCTCTACCTGATTATAAAATATTTTATAATCATCTATTATTGATGCAGCAATATCTAACTTATTAAATTCAATTTTTTTATCAATTTCAAACATATTAATATTCCCCAAAGGTTCATTCTCGTCCAACTTCACCTCTGCTAAAATATTAATGATTGTTGTCAAATCAGAATTAAAACGTACACAATCTGGCATATTTCCAAGCTCGGCTTTAATAAATTGATAAACTTCCTCCAATTTTTGTAATTTCAAATTTAAAATATCTTTTTCTAAGCTTGAAATATCGTAAATATCTTTCTTAGGATTAAATCCAATATTATATAAATTGTTATATTTTTGTTGACGAAGTTGATCGGCATTTTCTGCAATAGAAACAAACTTAAACGTATATCCCCTTTTTGCATACTCTTCAATACTTTTTTTACTTAAAGAATTATTGATTTTGGTTTTAGTTGCTGTTGCAGAAACCTGTACGATTAATTTTACATTATCATCAATCAAATCAATAGCTTCAATGTTTTGCAATCTGTTATTAGCATTCTCCAAAGACCAACCATATAATAGATTAATGAAATCTCTATAAAAATTCTCAGAATGCATATGTACATCCAGGATATTTAACTTCCCTCTGTTCTTTACTCTTATGCTTAAAATCGCTAGTTTTTCTTCTACATAATCAAAGTAGTTCTTTCGTTGCATAATCTTATACTACAAAGAGGCAAGCGTATTTTGGACATCTCACCTCCTGCATTTACCTCTCTATATTATAATTTGATTATACTTATTTTTATCACAGACGGCAATCTTTTTTCACCACTTATACCAAAACTTATACCAAAATTATTTCATACTACTGTTTGTAAATTAACTATTAATTAGTTTTCTGGCACCATTTTGGCACCATTCACATTTAATTTCATTAGTTCTGTACATAAAAAGGGTTCCGGAGAAATCTCCGAAACCCTTGAAATTACTGAATAATTTTTGATTACTCGATAACTGTAGCAACACGTCCTGATCCTACTGTACGTCCACCTTCACGTTTGTGAGGTTCTTAAAATCTCATTATTTTCTATGATTTTCGTGTCTATATTGTCCTGTATTGTGAATTTTCCAAGTTGTATTTTTATTCTTTTCATTTTTTAGTATCAAAATAGTATCACAAAATAAGTAATACATTCAAAACGAAGGATTGGTCTCCCAATCCCTCGAAATTAGTGGCTGGTCTTACGCTATTAGCTGCCCTTCCATTATCTATGATATGCACTAAATAAAAAAAGTAAACTAAACTAGCTTACTTTTTATGTAGCTGGCTTTACGTATATTAAATACAACCCTTCTACGCACTTATTATTCACAGCTGGCTTTACGCTTCTACACTACCCTTCTGTGATTTAAATTTATCATATTTTTCTTGAAAAGTCAATGCTATTTTGTGATCGACATTAAAACATATTATTATACTTTGATTACCTTTTTTCTCGAAATGAAGCTTTGAAGCATCTAACAATTCAGATAATACCTGTACTATATCATTAAAGGTCAGATTTCGAATTTCATCTTTTCCTAACTCTAATTCAATAGAGCCTTTTTCTATTTTTACATTATAATAAACATCATCAAATTTATTGTCAATCCAAAATTGATACATTTTATTTTCAAAAACTTTTTTCTCTGAATAAAATTTCTTATACTCATTCAATCCCTTTTGATTCGACAATTTAAAGTATTCTTCCACCCGCAAAATTACCTTTTCAATTTCCGCCGGTTCCGCACATACTAATTTTTCAGAATTGTAATATCTACTATGTATTTGTTTTTCTGTAACAATATTAATCTTATCAACTCGAGCAATAGAATTAGTTGAAACGATTCTACACCCAAAGCCTTGTCTTTTACATTTTTCCCACCGCTCTTTTGTATACGTCGTTAAGGGTACAACATAATACATTTTTTCTTCTTTTAGCATCCGTACAACCATCGCCGGGTGTACCCCTTTAAATTCGTATTCTTCTGTTCCCCCTAAATCTATTGCATAAATGCATCCATTAATAACCTTCTTCATCCGTATCTCCCTTTATGACTTAATATTTAACAGCTTCTTGAATTCTGTACGTCGTCCAGTATTAGATTGGTTTTTAAAATTAACATTCATATACCACTCACACAATTTATTTTCAACTTCTTTTCCCATATTATCTGGATAATATACAAAATATCCTGTTAAATATGTTATATAATCTATTCTATCTGGTTCTTGCAAATTGTGTTCCTGAATAAACTGAAGTGCTTTATCTAGTGCTTTCAATGTCAATTCAAAGCATCTTTGAATTTCTGAAGGTTTAAGACTACACAACTGGTTCTCTTTTGTATCAGATGGAATAGGAGTATATGCTTCTGTATGTTCCTTACCTGTTATAATTTCATATGCCGAATTTAAAGTAGCAATTGGATAAGAGACCTCTGTTTTTTTAGGGACAAAGAAGTTATAACCATGTTCCAAAAGTCTATCTCTGAAAATATTCGTATATTGCGTATAGATATCAATTCCATGAATTTTCATCTTTGAAAATCTCATTTGTAAAGCACTTACACGACTTCCTGCATTATTTAATACTTCAAACCATTCTATTTGTTCATCTTCTGACAAATCATCTGCTTGATTAATTGTATAATAATAATTTCTAATTTTAGTCCGGCACTGTAATAAAACAGGTAAAACATTTTCTTTTCTTAGGTATTTAGAATTCATAACATACGAATAAAACACGCTATCTTCTTTATTGAGCAGCTTTCCAACTGGAATCTGATATCTTTCTATTGCTCCCTCTACCAGAAGAAATCTTCCTTTTATTAAATCCAAAACTATATTTCGAAAATCCTCACTATCCGTATATGCTTTATAGTTCGTTGTCAGTCTTTGCTGTCCATCTACAATTGAAATTTGAGTTCTACTCATATCCTTAACTATTTCTCTCGTTATAAATGATACTTGTGGCACGTAATCCTGCAGATCATTAATCGCATTAACTGAAAGTGGCGAAACCGGAGCTTTTCCTAATAATTGATAATTTAAAAGAGAAATGCATTTATGCAAATTCCAACTCATGTCTCTCTGATATAACGGTAAAGTTATTTGCTGTTTTTCAATTTGCTGACACATACTTAAAACTGTTAATTTATGCGATTTTTCTGTAGGGTTAAATTCTGCAGCCCTAATTAGTTTTTGATTTATATTCATTTTTCACGTCTCCTTTTCTTCATACTATACTCTATTTATTATTTTGTCAAGCGCAGCGTCCATTATTTTTTTGCTTTTTCCATATTTTATGCTTATTTTAGTTTAGCTGCTCTTTTTTCTCGCTTGTAAATACTTATAAAAACACCGCTTAGCTATATAACTAAGCGGTAAATTCAATATCACTATAATTAAAAAAATAGCACCTATCTCTAAAAATGTCAAAATTTTTATCTCGCAAAACTTTATATATCCCCCGAGAAGTAACCTTTAAGCACCTTTACTGCATTCTCTGCATCATCGGTTTTCACGAATATATCCACACCATATATTCCAAATCCAGGTGCCCCATGCATTGCAACATTCGCACCTGCTTCCTGTGAAAAAGCTGCTATTCCATTTTGCTTTAACATTTCTACGAGTTGTTCTGTCTCTACTATATTCTGTGCATTATAAATTTTTGTCCATTCTGCCTTAGATATGGAAGTTTCCTTTTTCTCCTGAACATTTGACGAATTCTGGTTTCTTTTTCGATTAATAAATGCCAAGAGCCTAAGAACAATAAATGCCACAATAGTAATACCAATCAGAAATCCCACTGCTAATCGTGTTACCTGTGTTTCTGTAGCTCCCATTCTAAATAAACATATGCCATAGATGACTGTAAAAATTCCTGCACATATCACACTGGTGAAAAAATCGCGCCATATAGTAGCACTTTTGGGCAAACATTTATCCCATATTCCATTGTACACCATAATAGAAGCATACAGAATTCCTCCTACCAAAGCAGTTGCTGTCTCTCCTAAAACCAAGCGAATATCCACCGTTAATAACATCTGAATAATAATCGCTAACACACTAATCACAAACATTGATGCAAATGCAAGATTTCCAGCCTTTAATGCTTTTTGTTTCACCCATTCTTCATACACCGCCACTTTGTCCAGTGTTTCTTTCATCTCTTTATTCATAGTCTGGCTCCTTTCTCCATCCAGGAGCTCTCTTATCTCAACATCGTAATACTCAGCAAGTTGAACAAGTATACTGAGATCTGGCATATTTATTCCTGTTTCCCATCTGGAAACTGTTCTTGCAGATACCTCAAACTTCTCGGCAAGCTGCTCTTGCGTAAGATTCTTTTCTTTACGACATTGCTTTAAAAAAGCTCCAATCTTTTTTGTATCCATGTCTCTACCTCTCTTCCACTTACAGCTTACCAATATATAGCAAAATTACCACGACATAAAACGAGAATCCGCTAATTTTCAATCGGACATCATATGTCTAAAACAAATAAACGGTATTTTCACCCCGAAAACATTCTATTTTTCTATAAATTAACTTTCTCTTTTATGTCTATCTATAAGCAACAGAATAAACATAACAAACCATATCGCCCATGCAATTAAACAACCAGTTCCTATATACCAAATATCTATAATCATTCCAGCAATAAAAGGAAGTGACATAAGCATCATTCTCTTCCCATATGCCTTACACATAGCATTTTCATCATATTTTTTTCGTTCTTCTGCAGATTTCATATTATAACCAGACAAGAAGTTGGATGCTTGTCCTTTTGACCTATAAAACCATATTCCAAATAAAAGCATAATTACTGCCATTGCAAAATCAAAAATAATATAAATATAGAACATATAATGCTTCCTTTCAGTCGATTCCACAAACTTGAAGTTATTGATCTTCTGAATCCAATCCAAGTTCTTTCAGCTCTTTTTCGTTTTGGATATCTTCAACAGTTCTCTTTCCAGTGATTGCACTGTAGGCTTCTTTGATGCCATTTTTCACTGCCCATTTGATAACGAAATACAGCGCAAGCAAAATAACAATTGCGGTTCCTCCACTTATACCTAATTCATTCCACATAATTCAATCCTCCAAATTCCGATTTACCTTCACTTTATTTTACCATAGTGCTTTCTAAAGTGCTATTCTAATATATACAAAAGTGTAAAAGAACGATCTCACACATATACCATGTTTTTCAATATAATCTCTTCTGCACTAACTTTTATATTATTCATTAACCTAACCCACTTCATCTGATCCTGTACCTTTAATTCTTCAGTTACACCCTTTTTTTCTGCCATCTGTTTCATAAGCATTTCCACCTGTTCTCTGGCTTCCTGATCAATCTGATTCAGATGTTCATTCAATTTTCCGGTCAATAACATGTATTGATATCTTGCTGATCTGTGTTCTTTTAAGAACTGCTTTCGTAACATTCCATATTTTCCATATGTCGGTTCTTCTTCTCTTAAAACCAGATCCGGCAAATAGTAATCTCCATGCAACGTATAGCTCATTCCATTTTTCTCATCATAAATCTGTTTTTTCATAGTCTAAATCTCCAATCCTTTGTATTTTGTTTTATTTTTCTTACGTTGTTGGTTTTCAATCTGACTCTTTTGAGTCGCCCATTCCAACTGTTTCAGAACGCTTCCCTTTGGCATTTGCTCCGTTCGCCGTTTTTCTTCCAGTGCCCTTTGTTCTTTAATATCCTGCTGCACCACATCCTCTACAGTTTCCATTCCCAGAATACGCACCACTCTGTCATATCTGTCCGAAATCTCTTGTAAAAGTTGATTATCATTTGATAATTTTCCATTTTCTTTACGCACATCATCTAACTGTTTCTGGATATTATCACATTTCTCAACAGATTTTTGGTATTTGTTTTTCCAGTTTTCTACCGTTTTGTTAAGTTCTACAACTTTTCCAGCTAATGCAGCAATCTGATTTTTCATCTTGATAAACAATGGCTTGATTTTATTCTCCCTGTAAGGTACTGCACGTTCAAATGTTCCTGCCTCCGGTAAAAACATCTTAATCATTCCATACTCTTTTATTTCCTTACTGGCATTATCCATAATTGGTTGTAATACATTTCGTCGATCTTCCAGACTTTTTAGTTCTTTTTCTACGTCCTCTGCCCTTTGTTCTGCTTCTTGCTTCTCCCTAATTGCCTGTTCCTTATCGTCTTTTAAAATCTGGATATCTGCTCTGAATTCCGCAATCTGTGCTGTCAGTTCTTCATTTTCTGCAGTTAGATACTCTTTCTCCTGCTCCAGCTCCTGTACTTCCTTTTTTCGTTCTTTCTTCTTGAAGTTATAAACATCCAAATGTTCCTCATGAGTACCTTTCTGTTCCCATTCAATTCCATGCTGCTTTGCAATCTCTGCCAGAACTTCTTTTTCATGGTTCATCCACTGGTTCAACTCTGTATCATGCTTATTTCCACCTTGAAATCCAAGACTTTTTAATGCCTGTTTCAACGAAACTCTGGTATCCATTCCTTTTCCTTTCCAATCAGTCACATAAGGAATAAAATCGATATGTAAATGTGGGGTAGCTTCATCCTGATGTAGATAACAACCAAATACCCGTAACGTTGCATTCCGTTTCTGGAAGTCCTTTACATATTCATCCAGTATTTTTACAGCCAGATCTCCTTCTGCTGTTCCGACAGCCATATCTTCTCGATTTCCAATTTGAAAAATCACTTCGTGGAACAACTTCTCTTGTTTTCCCTGCCGGATTTTTTCATAGTAATTTGTAATCTGCCGATCTTTTCTTTTTCCGATGTTGTATCTCCCCACAGCATCATCAAATAACTCTTTATAGACTTCCTTCAGATTTTCATTCTGGTAACAAATATTTAATTGTACTCTGTCCGGTTCTACATTCTCTGCGAAAAACTCTCTCCTGTTATGAGCCAGAGAGCCTTTCCCAATCATACCGCTAATTGTTCGTTTTATCATAATATTTCTCACCTCTTCTCTGAGCAAGTGCCAGATATGACACATAATTTTTATTTACGCCAGTCATGGCGATATTAAGAAACTTTCGCCGGATACGGCGGTTTTGTTACTTTTGTCAAAAGTAACGCAAAAGCACTTTCGACAGCCGTTCCGTCCATCAAAAGTACCCTTGCGCCCTCCGGGGGTGCAGAACAGACCGAAGCGGAGCGAAGACCTATTTTATTCCTCCCGTTAATCGGTTGGCTTCTGCGTTACTCTCTCGACTAAATTATTCCGGTATTCTTGCCTGTACATATTCCAGATCTCCGCAATATGGTGTTCCCACCAGATACCATTCTCTTGCTGGATTCATCTCCATTCTTGTCCGTACCCACTTATCATCAACCAGTACCTCAAGACCTTCTCCACAGTGAAATCCCGTATCAATCCATAAGTCCGACGCTAATAACCCATATCTGTCATTGCTACTGTTATATCCTAATCTTCCCTGCTTCATCGAATCGTTCTCCCTTCTTCACAACTATCAAATTTACAGCAACCTCACCGTCCAGCCTCAGCTTTCCGTATGCGCCTTACCACTTTCTTCTTGTTTACTTCTCACAGGGGCGTGACACGCTCCTGTAAAAAGGTAATCAACACGAACTGTTACCATCGAAAGCTCTCTTGCATTCCTTTTCTGTCCAGATACTCCTGCCGGAACTTTTCCCGTTCTTCTTCTGTTGGTGCAGTTTTGGATTTACTGTATACCTCACGATTTACCATTGCATCCAGCTTTTTCTCCAAACCTTTTCTTATATCATCTGCTTCCTGTTCCTGATCCAGTAAATGATATTTTATAATCTTTCCAAATAACTCCTCTGGAATCATAACGTTTTTCAAGTTCTCACCTTCTTACAATTTATGTAAGGACGCAACACTGCAATGTCTTTACAGATTGCAACCTTGCATTTTAATTCCGCATTTTCTATATACTCTGCAATGTTGCACCCTTAATTTATTCCGGCTTAACTTTATTTAAATCCCAATACCAGGAATTACCGATTCGTCTTGCCTTAATTCCAAGTTCCTTTTTTGCATTTTCCAGTGTTCTTTTAGAAATATTCAAATCTTCTGCCATATCAAAGATTTCACTGCTTTGCACAGAAGTTGATGTTTCTGCCAGTTCCCTCAGCATCTTTTTTGCCTGTTCCAGTTTATTTACCTTTGGAGCAATTCCACCAAGCACCTCATCTGCTGTGATTTCATAGTCACCTATCCACTCAAATCCGGTTTCTGTCAGGCGAAATGCTTTGGAATGTCCAAATGCAGCCAGATTATTTTTAATCTGAACCACTGCTCTTAAGTCCGGTTCTCCCTCTATTCTTCCTACCAGTAATACGCTTCTAGCTACTGCAAAAAAGTCAATCGAACCCATTCCTCTATATGCAGCTTTATTTCCACCAGCTTTATTCATATGTCCGATTAATAAAATTGCACATTTATACTTTTCTGCCAGCAAGCTCAATCTTTTTGTCATATCCCTTGCTTCATTTGCCCGGTTCATATCCATTGTTCCTCCAAGGTATGCCTGAATCGGATCTAAAATAAGCACTCTCGCACCAGTCCGTTTGATAGCAGTTTCCAGTCTCTCA
This sequence comes from Roseburia amylophila, assembly GCF_025567465.1. NCBI lineage: Bacteria > Bacillati > Bacillota > Clostridia > Lachnospirales > Lachnospiraceae > Roseburia > Roseburia amylophila. Next base: position 69,433 of record NZ_JAOQKI010000012.1, on the reverse strand, counting down.
TCTATCATGGAAAGTGATTTTTCTGTTTCATCTATAACCATGATTCTTTCACAGACCGCTTCTGCCAGCTCCAGTCTGGGTTTTACCGTATCTGCCAGCCCATCTTCCGCTGTCTGATAAATAATATTTACTGGTTCTGTTACTTTCATATCGTTATCCAGACCTTCTCCTTTAGACAATCTCGCTGCAATATTTAATATCAGCGTAGTTTTTCCATCGCCCGGATCACCCTGAATGATCGTTAATTTCCCATAAGGGATAAATGGATACCAGAGCCAGTCCACTGTCTGGGACTGGACATCTGACATCTTTATCATTTTCAATTCTGTTTTATTCTCATTTCTCTGTTCCATAAATTCCTCCATTTTCCCAACTGTTCTCGCCAATTCTCTGTTGTTCTCTGGAAGAATCCCTGCTATAATCAACTTGTCTAGGGTTGACATTTGTGGATTCGTCCCCATTTGTCACATTGCTCCGGTTGTTCGTACTTCCGGAGCTTTTTATATTTTCATCATCCAGCATATCTGCCACCACTTTCTGCTGATCTGGATATAAGTGCCCATAAGTATTCAATGTAATGCGAATGTCCGTATGTCCAAACCTTTCTTTAATCATCAATGGTGGCACTCCCTTATTAATCAGAAATGCCGCATGACTGTGACGAATGTCGTGTACTCTTATCTTTTTTACTCCGGTCTTTTGAACCACCTGTTTTAACTTATGCTGTACCGCTTCATGAACCATTGGAAAAATCCGTTCATCTTCGGGCAACTCATACAGTCTGCTAATATAGTCCTGAATCTCTTTTTTCAGAAATTCCGGTATGGAAATCGTGCGGTTCGATTCTTCTGTTTTGGGAGATGTAATCACGTCCTCTCCATGCATACGGTAGTAAGTTTTATTGATATGAAGTAGATTCCTTTCAAAATCAATGTCAGCAGGTGTAATGCTGAGTGCTTCGCCTTCTCTCGCTCCTGTCCAGAATAATAATTCAAACAGCACATAATATTTGCTTCCCGGTTCTATTCCGGTCATAAACTGCCGATATTCTTCAATTGTCCAAAACTTCATTTTCTTTTTTGAAGTCTTTCCCATACGTTTTACTTTGTCACAGGGATTATCTGCCAGATTGTAGATATTCTTCGCATGATTAAACAATGCCGTCATCTGATTCTGTATTGTTTTCAGATAATCATCTGAATATCCTTTTTCAATAATCGTATTCTGCCACTGGATAATCTCTGCTGGTGTGATACTGTTCATCGGTCTGTCCTTAAAATACGGTAACAGTTGAGCATTCATCGTATCTCTTTTGTTCTTGATACTCCTGTCCTTCAATGACTGAGACTTGTCTCGGAAGTAGACTTCTACAAACTCTCCCATTGTCATATCCATGTCTGCTTTCGCTGTTCTTTTATACTCCGCTTCAAAATTTAATGCTTCTTTCTTAGTGCGGAATCCTCTTTTTACTTTTCGCTTTTTGGCTCCTGTCCAGTCCTCATAATAAAATGAAACATACCAGGTTCCTCTTTCTTCATCTTTGTATGCTGCCATACTTTCTCACCCCCTTACATTGCAATCTGGGAATATCCATAAAATTTCTTTTCCCAGAATGCCCTCGGTATCTTGCCCGCAACGGTTACATATCCCTGATCTGCAAGCTCTTTGTTCAGTTTGCGAAGCAGCTTGTAAGCATATCCAAGTGAAATCCCCATGCTCTCTGCAACTTCTTCCGCTGTAATCATATAGTTCTGTCTCTGCATACTATTTCCTCCTTATCTATAATTATCATTTTCACTGATACTATATCATTTCATATAATCATTGTCAATAATTTTTATCTATATGAATGATATTTTTTCCATATTGTTGATTTTTATCATTTGTGATATACTGTTCTTAGCTTTTAAGGAGGTGGCTAATATGCAGGAATCATCTATTTCAGAAAAAATAAAAGAGCTGCGAACTGATCTGAAGATGAATCAAAAAAACTTTTCCGCAGCTATTGGTATACGTCAGTCAACTTTATCCAGTTATGAAAATGGTGTGGTTACTCCCTCCAATGATGTGTTATTGACTATTGCTCAGAAATTTCATGTCTCTTTGGACTGGTTATTTGGATTATCTGAAAATAAAGTACAGATTTCTACTCTCAGCGATATTATTTGGGTTTTATTGCAGATGAATGAATCCAATGAACTCCGGTATGAACTGGATATAAATAATAAACTTCCCGGTGATATAGAAACAGAAACACAGAAATGGTATGCCGGACTTCGCTTTTATGGAAATGATCCGGAACACTCTTTAAACGCAGATATGTGTAATTTTCTTGCCGATCTGCAGGAGAACAGAGAAAGCCTGGAATCTTATTTCACAGGTAAAGATATGTTTGATATGTGGAAGAAACAGACGTTGGAATACTACACTACCAAACCTGTCACCCATAAAGAAATTGAAGAACTGGATTTTGAAACACGAATCCGTAAACGAGATGAACTTTTAGCACAGAAATTTTCCAATAACGAACAGAAATAGTATCATAACAGTATCACAGGCATATATGCGAAGATTTTCAGTTTCTTCCCATACCTGCCTGTTTTTAATATATTCGCTATTCTTTACAGCCTTATTTTAAACTTTTTACACAACAGAAAAACCCCGGAAACCTTACGGTTCCGGGGTATCTTACGTTTGGACACAATGTACCTTGCGGTACTCAATATATATTAGTCAGTGATTACTCGATGATTGTAGCAACACGTCCTGATCCTACAGTACGTCCACCTTCACGAATAGCGAAAGTAAGACCCTGCTCCATAGCTACTGGATGGATCAGTTCGATAGTCATTTCTACGTTATCACCAGGCATACACATCTCTGTACCTGCTGGTAATTCACAAACACCAGTTACGTCAGTTGTTCTGAAGTAGAACTGTGGTCTGTAGTTATTGAAGAAAGGTGTATGACGTCCACCTTCATCTTTTGTTAAAACGTAAACCTGAGCTGTGAATTTTCTGTGGCAAGTAACAGTACCTGGTTTAGCAAGAACCTGTCCACGAACGATCTGGTCACGGTTAACACCACGAAGAAGTGCACCGATGTTATCACCAGCCTGAGCCTCGTCTAACTGTTTACGGAACATCTCGATACCAGTTACAACTGTCTTCTGAACATCTTCCTTAACACCAAGGATTTCAAGTTCGTCATTCAGATGTAATGTTCCTCTTTCTACTCTACCTGTTGCAACAGTACCACGACCTGTGATTGTGAATACGTCCTCAACTGGCATTAAGAAAGGTTTATCTGTATCACGCTGTGGATCTGGGATATAGCTATCTACAGTATCCATTAATTCCATGATCTTGTCGCCCCATGGTCCGTTAGGATCTTCAAGAGCTTTAAGAGCAGAACCCTGGATGATTGGGCAGCCTTCAAAACCATATTCCTCTAACTGCTCTGTAACTTCCATTTCTACTAACTCGATTAACTCTGGGTCGTCTACCATATCACATTTGTTTAAGAAAACAACGATGTAAGGTACACCTACCTGACGAGACAGAAGGATGTGCTCCTTTGTCTGAGCCATAACACCATCAGTTGCAGCAACAACAAGGATAGCGCCGTCCATCTGAGCTGCTCCGGTAATCATGTTCTTTACGTAGTCAGCATGTCCAGGACAGTCAACGTGTGCGTAATGTCTCTTCTCTGTTTCATACTCAACGTGAGCTGTAGAGATAGTGATACCTCTTTCTCTCTCTTCTGGAGCTTTATCGATGTTAGCGAAATCTGTAGCTGTATTACCTGCAACTCTTGCTGCTAAAACTGCTGTAATAGCTGCTGTTAAAGTTGTTTTACCATGGTCTACGTGACCAATGGTTCCGATATTACAATGTGGTTTGGTTCTTTCAAACTTAGCTTTTGCCATTTTAAAACGTCCTCCTTAATTTTATGCCCTTTCTGGGCGCTTATTTTTACATTTTAATAAGTCACTCGGCTATTTCTGATTATATAAAAAACTTGCGAGTTTTTCAAGCATTTTTATTATTTTGCTTTAGATGCAACAATCTTGTCCTGTACAGACTTCGGAACCTGCTCATATTTCTCGAAGAACATTGAGTAGTTACCACGTCCCTGAGTTCTGGAACGTAAGTCTGTTGAGTATCCAAACATCTCAGCAAGTGGAACATATGCTTTAACCATTTTTCCACCACCGATGTCATCCATACCTTCGATACGTCCACGACGAGAGTTAATGTCACCAATAACATCTCCCATGTACTCTTCCGGCATAGTAACTTCGACTTTCATGATTGGCTCAAGAATTACAGGAGCTGCTTTTGCCATAGCCTCTTTGAAAGCCATGGATCCGGCAATGTGGAATGCCATCTCAGATGAATCGACCTCATGGTAAGATCCATCATATACGGTAGCATGAACACCTACTACTGGGAATCCTGCAAGGATACCAGCTTTGGTAGCTTCTTCGATACCTTCGCCTACTGCAGGGATGTATTCCTTAGGAATAGCACCACCAACAACTGCAGAATCAAACTTGAAGAGTTCATCTCCGTTGGCATCCATCGGCTCGAATTTAACTTTACAGTGTCCGTACTGTCCACGTCCACCAGACTGTTTTGCATATTTGTATTCCTGATCAACTGGCTTTGTAAATGTCTCTTTGTAAGCAACCTGTGGAGCACCTACGTTTGCTTCTACGTGGAATTCACGAAGTAGACGGTCAACGATGATTTCCAGATGGAGCTCACCCATACCAGCTATGATGGTCTGTCCTGTTTCTGTATTTGTATGAGCACGGAAAGTAGGATCTTCTTCTGCAAGTTTTGCAAGAGCTTCACCCATCTTACCCTGTCCAGCTTTTGTCTTAGGCTCGATAGCAAGCTCGATAACTGGCTCTGGGAATTCCATGGACTCTAAGATAACCGGATGCTGTTCATCACAGATGGTATCACCAGTAGTTGTAAACTTAAATCCAACGGCTGCTGCAATATCTCCAGAGTAAACTTTTTCAAGCTCTGCTCTCTTGTTTGCATGCATCTGAAGGATACGGCCTACACGTTCTTTTTTATCTTTTGTTGCATTCAGTACGTAAGATCCGGAGTTCATTACACCAGAGTAAACACGGAAGAATGCAAGTTTTCCTACGAATGGGTCAGTCATAATCTTGAATGCAAGAGCGGAGAATGGTTCATCATCAGATGAATGTCTCTCTACTTCATTTCCTTCAAGGTCAACACCCTTAATAGCTGGGATGTCTGTTGGAGCTGGCATATATTCTACGATAGCATCCAATAATTTCTGAACACCCTTGTTACGGTAAGCAGAACCACAACATACCGGAACTGCTGTACACTCGCAGGTACCTTTTCTGAGGGCAGCCTTCATATCTTCAACAGATGGCTCTTCTCCCTCTAAATACTGCATCATAAGGTCATCATCTAACTCGCAGATTTTTTCAACCAGTTCGGTATGATATAATTCTGCGTCGTCTTTCATATCATCCGGGATGTCTGTTACAGAGATATCATCTCCCTTATCATCATTGTAGATGTAAGCTTTCATCTCAAACAAATCAATAATTCCCTTAAAATCATCTTCCTTACCAATTGGTAACTGAAGAACAATTGCATTTTTACCTAATCTTGTACGAATCTGATCAACAGCTCCGTAGAAGTTTGCACCTAAGATATCCATTTTGTTAATGAATGCCATTCTAGGTACGTTGTATGTGTCAGCCTGACGCCATACATTTTCTGACTGAGGCTCTACTCCACCTTTTGCACAGAACACGCCGACAGCGCCGTCCAGTACACGAAGTGAACGCTCAACCTCAACCGTAAAGTCTACGTGTCCAGGAGTATCAATGATATTGATACGATGCTCTAAAGCACCTTTCTTTGGCTTTGTAAACTCTTCCAAAGTCCAGTGACATGTCGTAGCGGCTGAAGTAATGGTAATACCTCTTTCCTGCTCCTGCTCCATCCAGTCCATGGTAGCAGTACCTTCATGAGTATCACCAATCTTATAGTTAACACCGGTATAATAAAGGATACGCTCTGTCAATGTTGTTTTACCAGCATCGATGTGCGCCATAATACCAATGTTTCTGGTTCTCTCTAACGGATATTCTCTTCCAGCCAAGGTTTTTTCCTCCTAATTTTCTTAACCGAAAAAATATGCTCTCGTTCTGATTAGAAACGATAGTGTGCGAAAGCTTTGTTTGCTTCTGCCATCTTGTGCATATCTTCTTTTTTCTTTACAGATGCACCAGTATTGTTTGCTGCATCCATGATCTCATTTGCCAGTCTTTCTTCCATTGTCTTCTCGCCTCTCTTGCGTGAAAACAGTGTAAGCCAACGAAGAGCCAGAGCCTGACGACGGTCCGGTCTAACTTCGATAGGTACCTGGTAAGTTGCTCCACCGATACGTCTAGCCTTTACCTCAAGTACTGGCATAACGTTGTTCATAGCTTCCTCGAATACTTCAAGAGCTGGTCTCTCAGTCTTCTCTGCAACTCTGTCAAATGCACCGTATACAATCTTCTGTGCAATACCTTTCTTACCATCTAACATAATGTTGTTGATAAGCTTGGTAACCACTTTGTTATTGTACATCGGATCTGCTAATACGTCTCTTTTCTGAGTATGTCCTTTACGTGGCACGTTACTTCCCTCCTTAATCATGTTTTGCATCACAGGTCATTATGCCTGTCATGTAGTATTTGTTTCGATTAATTCAACGGTACTCACATGTGTCTCTCTAAAATGTGTTCGTGCGGAAATATATCGTATGTGACAATAATTCCAACACTTACCTTTAGCTCTGTTTGTGATACTATTGGTGTGCGCTAAGCTTATTTAGCGTCTTTTGGTCTCTTAGCGCCGTATTTGGAACGAGCCTGTTTTCTGTTAGCGACTCCTGCTGTATCAAGAGTTCCACGGATAATATGGTATCTTGTACCTGGTAAGTCCTTAACACGACCACCACGGATAAGAACAACGCTATGTTCCTGTAAGTTGTGTCCCTCTCCTGGAATGTAGCTTGTTACTTCGATTCCGTTGGAAAGACGAACTCTGGCGATCTTTCTAAGAGCTGAGTTAGGTTTTTTAGGTGTAGCTGTCTTAACAGCGGTACAAACACCTCTCTTCTGAGGAGCAGAAGTATCAGTTGCTTTCTTCTTTAAAGAATTGTAGCCCTTCTGAAGTGCAGGTGCAGTAGACTTCTTAACAGATGTCTGACGTCCTTTTCTTACTAACTGGTTAAATGTTGGCATTATTTTCACCTCCTGTGCTATTATTTGATAAATGTGCATTTGTATGCACACTAATTCAGTATATAAGCCGATTCGCCACTTGTCAAGCAAATTTTTCGTGCAAGCTATGAGAAACGCAAAGAAAGTTTCAGCCAGCGACTGGATACTTGTATCCTAGTCGCTGGCTGAGGCTTTCTGATGATGTGGCGACAGCCACGACTGAGATGGAGCGCAGCGGAATCGAAGTTGCGGTTCTCGTTCTTATGCCTGAATCTTTCCGTTCATGTGGCGACAGCCACGACTGAGATGGAGCGTCAGCGGAATCGAAGTTGCGATTCTCGTTCTTATGCCTGAATCTTTCCGTTCATGTGGCGACAGCCATACTTCCATGCAGCGTCAGCGGAATCGAGGTTCTCTGGCTCGCCGGCTAAATCTTTCCTTCCAACCTCACCGGCTTCCTTACCTCTATCAGATTTCTATCTAAATCATAGAAGCGCACTACCTTTTCTTTATACCACATTTTTTACTCCCGCTGCTCCACTACTCTGAGGCTGTCCTTTTCCACCTTGCACATAAGAAACAATACTTTTACGCCTGCTGCCCGCGCTTCTTCTAACGCATCTTTAAACTCCGGGTGTGTCTCTTCATTTGCCCGGACTTCCGTTACGCCTTCCATCTGAATCACAAATGCCACAGCACATTCATAACCGGCTTTTTTTGCTCCAATCAATTCCCGTAAATGCTTTACCCCTCGCTCTGTTGGTGCATCGGGAAAATAACCGATTCCCTGCCGTTCTAAGGTACAGCCCTTTACTTCCATCAGATATTCCTGCATCCCTTTCTTCATATAGAAATCAATTCTGGAATTTCCATATTTATACTCCGGTTTCACTACATCATAATTCTGTGTTTCAAGCCATTCCTTTGCCACCTTATTGGGTGCCTGACTGTCAATATTTATTAAGCCAAAATTTTCTTTATAGACCGCAATCAGATCATAGGCTGTCTTTCGTGCCAGATTGTCTGCCACTTCCAGATAAACTTCCGCATCCGGAAGCAGCAGTTCCCGGCACCGCCCGGTATTCTTTACATGTACTGTCTGAATCTCATCGTCAATCTTAACATGGGCTATAAAACGATTCGGGCGGTCTACAAAGCTTCCTTTTACTACTTTTTTATATTTCAAAGTTCTGCCTCATTTCGTTTTTATAAGATATTCTATTTTTAGAAAGTCAGACGCATCTTGTTCCACACTACATCTCCATGGGTAGATTCTAATACGCCTTCATTTTCAAATCCAAATTTCGCATAGTAATGTATCAGCTTATCCTTGCAGGTCAGCACCAGCCCTTTTCTTCCCTGGGCTTTTGCATCTGCAATAGCTCTTTTTAATAGCTGCTCTGCCAGACCGCATCTTCGATATGCCGGGATGGTATTCACACCGAAAATCATCTGCCAGTCACCCTGTTCCTCATGCAGGTCTGCTTTTTCATACATTTCATCTGTAAGGTCTTTCTGATTACTCACCATGCCATCTACAAATGCCACCAGATGTCCCTCATTGAACATCAGCCAGAAATGGTCTTTATAATATTTTAGACGTTCTGCAAATTCTTCCCTTGTTGCTGCTTCTGCCGGCGGAAAACATTCTGTCTCCACTGCTGTAATTGCATCAATATCTTCCATCTGTGCGGTACGGATTGTCATTTTGAGTACTCCTTTTATAAGTTTTTATAACCTTTTATAACTTTTATATTCTTTTATAAGTCTTTATAACTTTTTATAACTTCTCATATTCACTGCAATTGTACCATAATTTTTTCTTAAATCAACGCGAACTTCTCCCGTTGTTATAATGCTTTCCAAATACATCGGATAAGAATATATTTTTTCACTATTCGCATAAGCTACAAGAAAAGCACAGCAGCCTTGCCCTCCTCAGGCAAATCCTGTTGTGCTTTTCTATAATATTTCCGTAAATACTTTTATTCCTTTGCCGGCACCAGACAGATATTCACTCCGCTTACCTTTAAATCCACACCATCACTGAATTCCACATTTTTCACTTCAGAAGTATAAAGACCATTTCCATCATCCACACCAAATATCTCATTCATTCCACCGTCAAGCAGATTGGATGAACTGACATTTCCGGTTCCTTCCACCGCTGTCACCGTATAGGTTCCTGCCGGAAAATCTGTTCCTGCGGTATAGTTTCCACTGCCTAATTCTACCGCCTGGGATTCATCATATTCTCTTCCGGTCATGCCACCAGTCACTTCTGTATAGCTGACCTGTACAACTACATCTCCGGAAATATGAAATACTACATTTTCTTTCATCTTAAGTCCGTTAAAGGATGATTCGTAAAGATCATTTCCATCATCCACGCCGAACATCTCATTGACTCCACCCTTCAGAAGATTGGAGCTGTTTATATTTCCATTTCCGCTGACTGCGGTAAGGTTACATTTTCCAACCGGCAAATCAATACCTGCGGTGTAATAACCTGCTCCAAGGGTATATTCTGTTTCTACAGCGGATAAATCTTCTTCCGGTTCTGCATCTTTTGCATCGGAGTCCTTTGTCTTTGCGTCTTTGTTATCCGTCTGCTCTGTACCGGTAGCAGAATTCTTTTTCGAATCCTTTTTGTCACTTCCGCTGCCGCCTGCTGCAATTGCAAATACAACTACTACAATAATTACCCAGAACCACCATCTCTTATAAATCGGTTTCTTTACTTTTTCCATTTTCTTGCCTCCCGGTTTTTCATCATTCTTAAGTATGAAATCATCATATACGAGTCGGAAGGCTTTGTGGTATGCCGGCAGCATACATTTTCAGCCGTGTTCAAAATCGGAGGCATCTTTCATAGCCCGATAACTTTCGATATTTTCTATTTCAGCGGCAGACCAAGTAAGGTTATTTTTACATAGTTTTCCAGCTTCATGCCAAAATAAAAGATAGTAAGTGCCAGTATAATCCGGATTATAATCCGTACCGGCTTCTGCAGGGAGCGGATTCCCGGCACTTTGGTGTCCCACAAAAGGAAATTAAATCCAACCCCGCAGGATATCCACGCATAGATGAATACCGCAATTGCTTCCAGGCAAAAAGTCAATGGAGTCTTGCCATACAGCATCAGAAACTGTATGCTTCCCACAATCAGAAATAGATATACAAAAACTGCCACTATCTCTTTCCAGACAACTCCGGTCCGGAATCCCGGAAGAATCGTTTTCTTTTTTACAGCACCCAGATTTTCTAATTTTAATGCCTCCCGAAGTTCCCCGGCATTCTGATACCGGTTCTGCGGGTCAATCTCTATACATCTTTTTATTACATTACAAAATGGTTTCCGGGCAGTCAGATGCACATTTGGCAGCGTCCCCTCCAGCATCACATTCATAAGAACGCCCAGTGCATAAATATCTGCGGTTGCATCTGTCTGAAGGAAGCCATACTGCTCCGGAGATGCAAATCCTACGGTTCCAAGAATTGTCGTGTCTGCATTCTGATTTCGCTTATGTCTCCTTGCAATATCAAAATCCAGTAATTTTACAACTCCATCCGTAGAAATGAGAACATTTTTCGGAGAAATATCACGGTGTACGATTCCCTGTGCATGAATCTGCTCCAATGCTTCCAGTAACTGTCGGATATAATATTTTACAAGCTCCGGCGGCATAACGCCCTGCCGGTGCAGCTTCTCATCCAGTGTCTCACCGCTGATATATTCTTCTGTTACCATGCCGATGTCCTGCTGCTCTTCACAGCTTATAATCTTTGCAAGATGTGGACTCTCTAATTGCTGCAGTTTCCGGTAAACCGGAATACTGTCTTTTTGTATTGCTTTTTGAACCAGAATCTTTCCTGTGGCAGCATCCTGTATCAACCGGGTCTGATAGGGCGGCTGGCCCCCCAGTACGGTAAGCGGTATCTGCCGCTGCCGCCGAAAATCCTGATATAATTTTTCACTCATTTGTTATCACTTTTTCCTTTTCTACTTGAATTTTCATTCCCACAATTCTATGATAATCAATATCACTATAGCAGAAATGAGAGGATTCGCCAAATGAAAAAATCAACCCAGGAACTTTTAGATATTTTGAAAAACACACCTGCTTTCTCCAACTATGCAGAGCAGGAGGAAGCTGAGCTGATCGAGGTCTCACTTTCGGATTATCTGAACCGGTTGATTCAGGCAAAAAATCAAGACCTGCCTTCTCTCATCCGAAAAAGCGGTCTTGACCGTACTTACTGTTATCAGATTTTTGATGGGCGCAAACGTCCTTCCCGTGACAAAGTGCTCGCCCTCTGCTTTGCCATGGACCTATCCTTTACGGAAGTGCAGCAGCTTTTAAAAGCTACCGGCTATCCGATTCTCTATGCCCGCATGGAGCGGGACAGTGCGATTATTTTCTGCCTGCAAAGAAACTGTGCTCTTTCCGATGCCAATGAGCTGCTCTATGAACTAGGGTACGAAGGGCTGGCATAGAAATTATTTTATATAACAGTTCCCAATCAGCCGGAATACCTGCTCTGCCGTATAGCTCATATTCTCATATGCCACAGTCTTCTGCATGGCTTCTTCCAATGTCATCACACCTGGTAAAATTGGAAATGCTCCATCTACAAGCTGCATTTCATCCTGCACTTTCCGGACGCCCTGTGGTTCAATGCTGCCGGCAAATACCAGTACCATGCAGTCCTTTTCTTTTGCCCGCTTTGCAATTCCAACCGGCGCTTTTCCCATAGCAGTCTGTCCGTCAAATCTTCCTTCTCCGGTCACTACGATATCAGCTTCACTTAATTCTTTCTCCAGCAATACCGCATCTAATACTATCTCTACGCCCGGACGTAAATCCCCGCCCAGATAGGATGCAAATGCGAAGCCCAGTCCGCCTGCTGCTCCGGCTCCCGGCATGTTCCGGTTGTCTACGCCTAAAGCCTTTTCTGTTACATCAGCAAAATGAGCTAATGCCGCATCCAGTTTTACTACCATGGTCTCGTCTGCGCCCTTCTGTGGTGCAAACACAGCACTGGCTCCTGTTGTGCCACATAATGGATTGGTCACATCACAGGCTATTTCAAAAGTACATTCTTTCAGCCTCTTATCCAACGCCTCCGTATCTATCGTTTCCAGGTCTTTCAGTTCTGTTGCTCCAAATCCTATTTCGATTCCATCTTTTTTATAAAAATGACACCCCAAAGCCTGCAGCATTCCGACACCGCCATCATTGGTGGCACTGCCGCCAATTCCAACGATAAACTTACGGCAGCCTCTATCCATGGCATGGCTTATCAGTTCCCCCACACCATAAGTAGTGGTTTCCATTGGATTTCGTTTATCCACCGGCACCAGTGGCAGTCCGGCGGCTTCTGCCATTTCAATGACTGCTGTTTTATCCGCAGGATACCATACGCTGCCTCGACCTTCTGTCCAAGGGGACCTGTTACCGCTACCTTTTCCAGACTGCCCTGCAATCCAGTGGTCAGGGCTGTTACTGTTCCTTCTCCACCATCTGCAACCGGCCTTATCATAACTTCTGCTGTTGGTATTGCTTTTTTAATACCATCTTCCACTGCTTTTCCTGCCTCTAAGGAACTTAAGCTGCCTTTTAATGAATCTATTGCTACGATTACTTTCATTGGATTTTCCTCGTTTGTTTATTCTACCACCTGTATAAAAGCTTAAAAGAATCTCTAACTCGAAAGGGAAACTCCGGCCTATTAAGCCAGAGCTTCCCTTCCTGTATCTGCATCAGTTCTTCGAACCTTACATTATTCTTCTGTAGAAGCAGTTACTTCTTCTTTTGCTTCTGTCTCTTCGACTTCATCTGTCACAGGTGCCTCATCGAATCCGTCAAAATCATCAAAGGAGAGTTCTTCCTCTTCGTTTACATCTGTGTTCAGTTTGATGTTACGATAACGCTTCATACCAGTACCAGCCGGAATCAGCTTACCGATAATTACGTTCTCTTTCAGACCAATCAATGGGTCAATCTTGCCCTTGATAGCTGCTTCTGTCAGAACCTTAGTTGTCTCCTGGAAGGATGCTGCTGATAAGAAGGAGTTGGTTGCCAAAGATGCTTTGGTAATACCAAGTAATACCTGTTTACCTTCTGCCGGCTCTTTGCCTTCTTCCTCTAACTGCTCATTCATCTCTTCGTAATCCAGATTATCTACTAATGTTCCTGGCAGGAACTCAGAATCTCCGTTATTTTCAATGCGAATCTTCTTTAACATCTGACGTACGATAACCTCGATATGCTTATCGTTAATTTCAACACCCTGCAGACGATATACACGCTGTACTTCCTGAATCAGGTAATCCTGTACGGCACGTACGCCCTTAATCTTAAGGATATCGTGCGGATTTACAGAACCTTCGGTCAGCTCATCACCAGCCTCTAATACTGCTCCATCCATAATCTTAATTCTGGAACCGTAAGGGATCAGATAAGTCTTAGTCTCACCTGTTTCATTGTTTGTTACAATGATCTCACGTTTCTTCTTGGTATCTTTAATGGTTGCAACACCACCAAATTCTGTGATAATTGCAAGTCCCTTAGGCTTTCTTGCCTCAAACAACTCCTCGACACGAGGAAGACCCTGTGTAATATCGTCACCGGCAACACCACCGTTGTGGAATGTTCTCATGGTAAGCTGTGTACCAGGTTCTCCGATAGACTGAGCTGCGATAATACCAACCGCTTCACCAACCTGTACCGCCTGACCGGTAGCCATATTGCTTCCGTAACATTTTGCACAAACTCCGATGTGGGAACGGCAGGTAAGAATCGTACGGATTTTAACCTTGGTTAATGGTTCTCCATTCTCATCTACACCCTTGCTCATAATTGCTGCAGCACGTTTTGGTGTAATCATATGGTTTGCTTTTACAAGCACATTACCATCTTTATCGCAAATTGTCTCACAGGAAAATCTTCCTGTAATACGCTCTTCAAGACTTTCGATTTCTTCTTTTCCATCCATGAATGCTTTGACATACATACCAGGAATCTCTCTTCCTGTGCCTGCGCAGCAATCAGATTCACGGACAATCAGGTCCTGTGATACGTCTACCAGACGTCTGGTTAAGTAACCGGAATCGGCGGTACGTAACGCAGTATCGGACATACCTTTTCGGGCTCCATGTGCGGACATGAAGTACTCCAATACTTCAAGACCTTCACGGAAGTTTGATTTGATAGGCAGCTCGATTGTTCTACCAGTTGTATCAGCCATCAAACCACGCATACCTGCTAACTGTTTAATCTGTTTATCAGAACCACGGGCTCCGGAATCTGCCATCATGAAGATGTTGTTGTATTTATCCAGACCGGAAAGCAGTGCTTCTGTCAGCTCATCATCAGTCTCTTTCCATGTTTCAACAACTTCTTTGTAACGCTCTTCCTCTGTAATAAGACCACGTTTGTACTGTCTTGAAATGCGGTCTACCGTATCCTGAGCCTTTGCAATCATTTCCGGTTTCTGAGGCGGTACCGTCATATCTGAAATAGATACGGTCATAGCTGCTCTTGTAGAGTACTTGTAACCCATGGACTTAATATCGTCTAATACCTCAGCGGTCTTGGTTGCTCCGTGTGTATTAATAACTTTTTCCAGAATCTGTTTTAACTGTTTCTTTGCTACATGGAAATCGATTTCCAGTACCAGTTCATTTTCAGGCTTGCTTCTGTCTACGAAACCTAAATCCTGAGGAATGATTTCATTGAAGATAAATCTTCCCAGTGTGGACTCAACGACACCAGTCTTAACAGTTCCATCCGGCATGGTCTTATGAACACGCACATGGATTCTGGAATGTAAGGTCAGTGCCTGGTTCTCATATGCCAGAATTGCTTCGTTTACACTCTTATAGTATCCGCCTTCTCCTAATGAACCTGGTCTTTCCTGTGTCAGATAGTAGATACCAAGAACCATATCCTGTGAAGGAACGGCTACAGGGCCTCCATCAGAAGGTTTTAACAGGTTGTTCGGTGAAAGCAGCATGAAACGACATTCTGCCTGTGCTTCCTGTGACAGTGGTAAATGGGCAGCCATCTGGTCTCCGTCGAAGTCGGCGTTGTATGCGGTACATACCAATGGGTGAAGCTTAATTGCTTTACCTTCTACCAGGATTGGCTCAAATGCCTGAATACCAAGTCTATGCAGTGTAGGAGCACGGTTCAGCATAACCGGATGCTCCTTGATGACATCTTCTAAGACATCCCAGACTTCCGACTGTAATCTTTCAACCATCTTCTTTGCACTCTTAATATTGTGTGCAGTTCCGTTTGCAACCAGCTCTTTCATAACAAACGGTTTAAACAGCTCGATTGCCATTTCTTTTGGCAGACCACACTGATAAATCTTAAGTTCCGGTCCTACGACGATAACGGAACGTCCAGAGTAGTCTACACGTTTTCCAAGAAGGTTCTGACGGAAACGTCCAGATTTACCTTTCAGCATATCGGACAGAGATTTCAGAGCACGGTTACCAGGTCCGGTTACCGGTCTTCCTCTTCTACCGTTGTCAATCAGGGCATCTACTGCTTCCTGCAACATTCTCTTCTCGTTACGAACGATGATATCAGGTGCACCTAACTCTAACAATCTTCTCAGGCGGTTATTTCTATTGATAATTCTACGATATAAATCATTTAAATCGGATGTTGCAAAACGTCCACCATCCAGCTGTACCATAGGTCGTAAGTCTGGTGGAATAACCGGGATAACGGTCATAATCATCCACTCCGGTTTATTTCCGGATTCACGGAAGGATTCTACCACTTCCAGTCTCTTGATGATTCTTGCACGTTTCTGACCGGTAGCATCTTTTAATTCTGCTTTCAGCTCTGCTGCATCTTTCTCCAGGTCAATTGCCTGTAATAACTCAAGAATGGCTTCTGCACCCATTCCAACACGGAAAGAGCTGCCATATTTTTCCCTTGCATCCTGATATTCCTGCTCGGATAATACCTGCTTTACAGATAAATCTGTAGAACCTGCATCCAGTACGATATAGGAAGCAAAGTACAGAACCTTCTCCAATGTTCTTGGAGAAAGATCTAAGATTAATCCCATACGGGATGGAATTCCTTTGAAGTACCAGATATGGGATACCGGAGCTGCAAGCTCGATATGTCCCATACGCTCTCTACGAACGCTGGCTTTGGTGATTTCAACACCACAGCGGTCGCAGACAACACCTTTATAACGAATCTTTTTGTACTTACCACAATGACATTCCCAGTCTTTGCTCGGTCCAAAAATCTTCTCACAGAATAATCCGTCTTTTTCCGGTTTCAAAGTTCTATAGTTAATGGTCTCAGGTTTCTTAACTTCTCCTCTGGACCACTCTCTGATTTTCTCAGGTGATGCCAGACCAATCTGAATTGCATCAAACTGTATCGGCTGGTAAGTTTCCTGTTTTACTGTTCCTGGCATTAATGACACTCCCTTCCTATTTATTCTTCGTCAAGAACTTCATCGGCAGCATCGTCAAAATCGAAGCCTGCGTCATCATCCTCTTCCTCTTCTTCTACGTTGTTGAGTTCTCCACTCTCAGAATCAAATTCCTGTTTGGTAAAGCCCATCTTTCCGAAGGACTCGCTGTCTTCAAACGCGAAATCTTTATCGCCCGAGATAATGGAATTCAAATCTGTGTTACCATATTCGCTGGTCTCCATCAGTTCAACTTCGTTACGGTCTTCGTCTAATACTCTGACATCAAGACCAAGGGACTGAAGTTCTTTGAGAAGTACCTTGAAGGATTCTGGGATTCCCGGTTCAGGGATATTGTCACCCTTAATGATTGCTTCGTATGTCTTCACACGGCCAACCACGTCATCGGACTTCACAGTCAGAATCTCCTGTAATGTGTAAGATGCACCATAAGCTTCCAGTGCCCAAACCTCCATCTCTCCGAAACGCTGTCCACCAAACTGAGCTTTACCACCCAGAGGCTGCTGTGTTACTAAGGAGTAAGGACCAGTAGAACGTGCATGAATCTTATCATCTACCAGATGATGCAGTTTCAGGTAATGCATGTGGCCAATGGTAACCGGTGAGTCAAATTCTTCTCCGGTACGTCCGTCACGAAGCTGAACCTTTCCGTCACGGGAAATCGGAACGCCCTTCCACAATTCTCTGTGGTCTCTGTTATCGGAAAGATACTGCATTACATCTTCACGCAATGTATCTTTATATTTTGCTTCAAATTCTTCCCAGGTGGAGTTGACATAATCATTTGCCAGTTCCAGGGTATCCTGAATATCAATCTCTCGTGCACCGTCAAATACAGGAGTCTCAATGTTAAATCCAAGTGCTTTCGCTGCAAGACTTAAGTGAATCTCCAGGACCTGACCGATATTCATACGGGAAGGTACACCCAATGGGTTCAATACAATATCCAGTGGACGGCCGTTCGGCAGGAATGGCATATCTTCTACCGGAAGTACACGGGAAACAACACCCTTGTTACCATGACGTCCAGCCATCTTATCTCCAACGGAGATTTTTCTCTTCTGCGCAATGTAAATACGAACTGCCTGATTTACACCAGGGGATAATTCGTCACCATTTTCTCTTGTAAATACTTTCGCCTCTACAATGATACCATATTCACCATGTGGTACTTTCAAGGAAGTGTCTCTTACTTCTCTTGCTTTCTCACCGAAGATGGCACGTAACAGTCTCTCTTCTGCGGTAAGCTCTGTCTCTCCCTTTGGAGTAACCTTACCTACCAGAATATCACCGGCACGAACTTCTGCACCGATACGGATGATTCCTCTTTCGTCAAGGTCTTTCAATGCATCATCGCCGACACCTGGAACGTCTCTTGTAATTTCTTCCGGTCCTAATTTAGTATCACGGGCTTCTGCTTCGTACTCTTCAATATGAACAGATGTATAAACATCATCCTGTACTAATCTTTCACTCAGAAGAACAGCGTCCTCGTAGTTGTAACCTTCCCATGTCATGAATCCGATTAACGGGTTCTTTCCAAGAGCAAGCTCACCATTAGAGGTAGATGGTCCGTCAGCAATTACTTCGCCAGCTTCTACATGATCACCTTTGAACACGATTGGTCTCTGGTTGTAGCAGTTGGACTGGTTGCTTCGTGAGAACTTGGTCAGTTTGTATACGTCTCTTGTTCCATCATCATTCTTCACGGTAATCTGGTTTGACTCAGATTTCTCAATAGTACCGGATTTCTTTGCAACTACACATACACCGGAGTCTACTGCAGTCTTGGTTTCCATACCGGTTCCTACTACAGGAGCTTCTGTGGTAAGAAGAGGTACTGCCTGACGCTGCATGTTAGATCCCATCAGCGCACGGTTCGCATCATCGTTCTGCAAGAACGGAATCAATGCGGTAGCAACAGAGAATACCATCTTAGGAGATACGTCCATATAATCAAACATCTGCTTGTCATATTCCTGTGTCTCGTCTAAGTAACGGCCGGAAACGGAATTTCTTACGAAATGTCCTTCTTCATCCAGTTTTTCATTCGCCTGTGCTACATGGTAATTATCCTCTTCATCTGCGGTCATGTATACAACATCTTCTGTAACACGCGGATTCTTAGGATCTGTTTTATCAATCTTACGATATGGTGCCTCAATGAAACCATATTCGTTAATTCTTGCATAACATGCCAGTGAGTTGATAAGTCCGATGTTCGGTCCTTCAGGAGTCTCAATAGGGCACATTCTTCCGTAATGGGAGTAGTGTACGTCTCGAACCTCGAATCCGGCACGGTCTCTGGACAAACCACCTGGTCCTAATGCGGATAAACGTCTCTTATGTGTCAGCTCACCCAGCGGGTTGTTCTGATCCATGAACTGCGACAGCTGGGAAGATCCGAAGAACTCTTTCACTGCTGCGGTTACCGGTTTGATATTAATCAGGCTCTGTGGAGAAATTCCTTCCTGATCCTGGGTGGTCATACGCTCACGAACCACACGTTCCATTCTGGAAAGTCCGATTCTATACTGGTTCTGTAATAACTCACCTACCGCACGGATACGACGGTTGCCTAAGTGGTCAATATCGTCATCATTTCCAATGCCCCACTCCAAGTGCATATTGTAGTTAATGGATGCGAAAATATCTTCCTTGGTGATATGCTTCGGAACCAGTTCAGATACGTTTTTACGAATTGCTTCCTTGATATCTTCCAAGGATTCATTTTCATCCAGGATTTTCTTTAATGCCGGATAATATACCAGCTCAGTAATACCAACTTCCTTCGGTACTACATCAACATAGGTAGTGAGGTCTACCATCATATTAGAAAGAACTTTTTCATTTCTTTCTTCTGTAGCAATATATACTGCCGGAACAGCTGCGTTCTGAATCTCTTCTGCAAGCTCTCTGGTCAGCTCTGTTCCTTTTTCGATTACCTCTCCGGTAGTCTCAAGAACAACATCTTCAGCCAGCACTTTTCCGCGCAAACGGTTCTTAAATGCCAGCTTCTTGTTAAATTTATAACGGCCTACTTTTGCCAGGTCATAACGTCTTGGGTCGAAGAACATTGCGGTAATCAGGCTCTCTGCACTGTCAACAGAAAGAGGCTCGCCCGGACGAATCTTCTTATATAATTCCAGAAGACCTTCCTCGTAGCTTGTAGCAACGTCTTTTCCAAAAGATGCTAAAATCTTTGGCTCTTCGCCAAATAAATCTATAATTTCCTGGTTGGTTCCCAGTCCTAATGCACGCAGTAATACTGTGATTGGCACTTTTCTGGTACGGTCAACACGTACATAGAAAATATCATTAGAGTCTGTTTCATACTCTAACCATGCTCCACGGTTCGGGATTACGGTACAGGAATAGAGTTCCTTACCTACTTTATCATGCGCAATGCCATAGTAAATACCAGGGGAACGAACCAACTGGCTTACGATAACACGCTCTGCTCCATTGATAACGAAGGTTCCTGTCTCTGTCATGAGAGGTAAATCGCCCATAAAAATCTCATGTTCATTAATTTCATCTGTTTCTTTGTTATACAGTCTGACTTTTACCTTCAAAGGAGCTGCATAAGTTGCGTCTCTCTGTTTACACTCCGGAATTGTATACTTCACATCATCCTCACATAATGTGAAATCCACAAATTCCAAGCTAAGATGTCCGCTATAATCCTCAATCGGAGAGATATCTGCAAACACTTCTTTCAGGCCCTCGTCTAAGAACCACTGATAGGAATCCTTCTGGACCTCAATCAGGTTTGGCATTTCCAATACCTCTTTTTGTCTTGAGTAACTCATACGTATGCCTTTTCCAGCCTTCACCGGACGTATTCTGTTTTTCTCCATTGACGTTTCACCTCTCGTTTTTTATTCTCAATCCACTAAATTTCAGCAAATTATATTCTTTGGGCTTCATTTCCTAAAAAAGGATATAGTAAAGCCACCTCACCACAATAGTGCAACGTATATGATACCACAAGTAGTTTTCTAAAGTCAAGCATTATTTTCGCACAATATGCATATATTTTTCAATATTGGGGAATAATTTTCATCCTCGCAGTGATGCAGCCTGCCATCTGCGTTTTTTATAGCTGCCTAACATCAGAAAAAGCAGCCATGAAATGCTTTTTTCTTTGCATCCCATAGTTGCTTTTTTCTTTATTTTTCTATTCTATTACATATTTCATTATCTATTTTATTGCTTCCGGTTTTATTTTAAGTCCACATCCAGTTCTGCAATACTTTCACCTGCACCATTTTTGTTGGTTACGGATATATGGATTGTACTCTCTCCATTATAAAGCAGCATAATCCGTTCACTCTGGCTTCCATCCTCATTTGGGGTAAACCGGCCGCCTAACCACCACATTGCATTGCCTGCTTCGTCGGTAATAAATATATCCGGATCATTATATGGGTCATTGTACGGTACGCCGGTAATATCCGGGAGCTGCATGTCAACGATCAAGACGGCACCGGTTTTGATCACCTGATTTACTGCAACACCATTATCTTCTTTATTTACTGCGATGGTCTCATTCTTGGAAGTATCCACATGCACCGGGAAGGAGAGCTGCCAGTCTCCGCTTACTTTTGTGGTGGTCTGATATTCTCCATTTTCATCCCATGCATCGGAAAGATAGCCTTCTAATGTGTCTATGCTCCAGGTTACGGTAAAATCTTTCAAGCCCGAAATATCAATCGGATTATCATTTTCATCAGTCAATGTTGATAAATCAATTTGTTCCATCTTCACATAGCTTCCGTCCTCTGCCTTTTCAAAAGGCTGCCCGATTGCCGACTGAATCAGGGTTTCATTGATAGAAACATTTTCCATCACCTTATCACTCTGCGGTCCCATAATCCAGTCTGATTCATTCAGTTTTTCATTGTCTGTGCTAAGGGTGGTTGTGTAGTAAAGCAGGTAACCATCGCAATACACATCCGAAACGCTTATCTTTACTCCACTCCGGTCTGTTTCCAGCACACACTGATCATCCGAAACCAATTCCGTGGACTCTTTTCCAATGGTAGAATAGATATCCGAAAGTTCCTTTTCATCTTTATCTCCCTGTGTTGCGCCAATCAGTTTTCCGATTGTGTTGCTGTAGATGCTGTCTGCCAGTGCAGAATTAGAAAATCCCGCCACTCCCACTGCGACCGCGCAGGCTGCTGCCATTCCTGCCGCAATTTTTCTTATATTTTTATTTTTCTTATTCCTTGTTTCCATGTTCATACGTTTTACCTCCATCCGGATTCTCGTTTTATACCGTTCCTTTTCTTCGGAGGATAACTCTTCTACTTCATATTCATTCAAATCAATTTCCGCATCATTTAACATTTCATAGATTTTATCGTCTTTCATCTCTTCATGCCTCCTTCTGTTTCAAATACATGTTTCTCATTTTCCGCTTTCCTCTGGATACCCGGTTGTAAATGACATCTCTCGGAAGTCCGGTATCTTCGCTTATCTGCTCTACAGATTCTTCCTCTACAAATAATTTCATAAATATTTTCCGGTCAAGGGGTTTCAGGCACAAAAGCAATTGTTCTACTTCACGGCTTAATTCCCCTTCTATCAGTTGTTCTAACATCCTGTCATTTTCCGCCGCTGTCACATCATCCATACAAAGCTGTTCCAAGTCCCGCTTATATTTCCTAAGATAGTCGATGGCTTCGTACCGGGCAATGGCTGCCGCCCAGTTCTTGAAGCTGTTCTTCTCATCATCAAAGGATGCTGCGTGTTCCCAGATGGAAAGCAGCACATCGTTCATGCATTCTTCCTGTTTCTGTGGCATGGTAAATAAGTGTTTCCGGATGACCGCCTTAAGCAATCCACCATACATATCTATGACATAAATCAATGCTTCTTCATTATGCAATTGTAATTGCTGAATATAATTCTTCTCTGTTATCTTCATTGTTATCCTGCCTTTTGCTTCATGCACCATGGTTTGCATTTTTGCAGCTACACTTATTATTACGAATCTGATGTCTTAAATCTATCACTTTTATAAAAATATTTTCTATAAAGCAAAGAACCTTCCAGCATTTCTGCCGGAAGGTTCTTCTTGTTGATGTCTCATTCTACTGGAAGCTGTCCCAGTCTTTCTGCATAAACAAATATGTAATTAATGGGCACAATACTGCGCTGATGATACTTTTTACGACTCCAACCCCGCCAAAGATGTTGATTACCAGACCGATTGCTGCACATGCAATCATCAGATAGAATCCAACCTTCTTCTGTGCAAACAAAATCAGACCGGCACCTACGATAATAAGCACTTCTGCAATGAGGCTGACAATCAGCAGTGGCTGAATGAGCATTAACGGAATCATCATTACTCCGGAAATGATATTGATTACAAATACAATCCAGAGCCATACCTTAAGTCCTGTGTTCATAACTAATCTCCTGTTCTTATATTGTTTTCAAGTTACGCTACTATTATTACATATTTCCTTTTTTCGTCAATAGGTCTAAAGTCCTATAAACTACAAGAAAATCGGATCCATATTTCTATGAATCCGATTCCTATCATTTCTAATTCAGTTGTGAATCAAAAATTATTTTAATGTTACTTTAGCACCTTCAGCTTCTAATTTAGCTTTGATGTCATCAGCTGTAGCTTTGTCAGCCTGCTCTTTAACGATCTTAGGAGCGCCATCTACTAAGTCTTTAGCTTCTTTTAAGCCTAAGCCAGTAGCTTCACGAACTACTTTGATAACCTTAACTTTGTTTGGTCCAACTTCTGTTAACTCTACGTCAAACTCAGTCTTCTCTTCTGCTGCTGCTGCGTCTCCACCTGCTGCTGCAACTACAACGCCTGCTGCTGCGGATACACCGAACTCTTCTTCACAAGCTTTTACTAATTCATTTAACTCTAATACGCTTAACTCTTTGATAGCGTCAATCATCTCAGCTGTTGTTAATTTAGCCATTTTAATTTACCTCCGTTTTTGGTTTTGTTTTCAATAAATTGATTGGTTTGCAGATTATTCTGCTGCTGGAGCTTCCTCTGCAGGAGCTTCTACTGGAGCTTCTTCTGCAGGTGCTGCCTCTTCTGCCTTAACTTCTACGTCTGCTGCGCCGCCTTTTTCAGCGATCTGATTAATAACACGAGCGAAGTTTGTAATAGGAGACTGAATACTTCCAAGGAATTTGGAAAGTAATTCTTCTCTGGATGGGATTGTAGCGATTGCTTTCATTCCATCTGCATCATAGAAGGTTCCTTCTACTACGCCGGCTTTAATCTCAAGTGCAGGAGCTGTCTTTGCAAATTTAGCAATTACTCTTGCAGGTGCTGTTGCATCTGTTGTTGAAATTGCGAATGCGTTTGGTCCTTCCAATACGTCGGAAAGGCTTTCGAAATCAGTTCCTTTGATTGCAAAATTAACTAATGTATTCTTATATACTTTATAAGCAACACCAGCTTCTCTTAACTGCTTACGCAGCTGAGTATCTTCTGCAACGGTAAGTCCACGGTAGTCAACGACTACTACTGACTGTGCATCTTTAATCTGCTCAGAAATTTCCTGTACGATAGGCTGTTTAAGTTCTACTTTTGCCACGAATCGTGCACCTCCTTCTTTATTTTTCATCTTGCGAAAGACAGGTACATTACCTAAAAAATCCTCTCTGTGGAAGACAGAGAGGATTTGAAATCTCATTTACAAATACATAAGTATCTGCATTTCCTCGGTAGGTTCTCTACGGTTACGCCTTACGGCACCTACTGTCTTCGGCAATATGCTTTGCTATTATAGCAATTAATATCTTGGATGTCAATAACAAAAACTAAACAAGCTTCAGTGGGTTGATTTTTACACCCGGTCCCATGGTAGGAGCTACAGAAACGCTCTTCATGTACTGACCTTTTAATGTAGCCGGTTTTGCTTTGTTTACGGCATCAATAAGAGTCTGGAAGTTGTCCGCTAATTGTTCTTCACTAAAGGATGCTTTTCCAATTGGCACATGGATAATATTTGCTTTGTCTAATCTATACTCGATTTTTCCGGCTTTGATATCGTTTACTGCCTTGGTAACGTCCATAGTAACAGTTCCAGCTTTTGGGTTTGGCATTAAGCCCTTCGGTCCAAGTACACGACCAAGACGTCCAACAACACCCATCATATCAGGAGTTGCAACAACAACGTCGAAGTCAAGCCATCCTTCGTTCTGGATCTTTGGAATCAATTCCTCTCCACCAACGAAATCAGCACCTGCTGCCTGAGCCTCGTCTAATTTGGTTCCCTTTGCGAATACTAATACTTTTACAGCTTTACCAGTTCCGTGTGGTAATACAACTGCACCACGGATCTGCTGATCTGCGTGACGTCCGTCACATCCGGTACGAATGTGAACTTCGATAGTCTCATCAAATTTTGCAACGGCTGCTTTCTTTGCAAGTCCGATTGCTTCTGCCGGATCATATAAAGTTGCTCTATCAATTGATTTTGCAGCTTCTAAATATTTCTTTCCTCTTTTCATTCTAAATAACCTCCTGTGGTATTATCGGGAGTGGTACCCTCCCACGTTTCCATTTAGTCCTCTACTTCGATTCCCATACTTCTTGCTGTTCCTGCGATCATGCTCATTGCAGCTTCAACAGATGCAGCATTTAAGTCTGGCATTTTCAGCTCAGCGATTTCCTGAAGCTTAGCTTTAGAAATCTTTGCAACTTTTGTCTTGTTCGGAGTTGCAGATGCACTCTTTAAGTTGCAGGCCTTTTTCAGCAGTACTGCTGCTGGAGGAGTTTTTGTAATGAAGCTGAAGCTTCTGTCTGCGTAAACAGTGATAACTACAGGAACGATTGTATCTCCCATATCTGCTGTTTTTGCATTAAACTGTTTTGTGAATTCCACAATATTCACACCATGCTGACCTAAAGCAGGTCCAACAGGTGGTGCCGGAGTTGCTTTGCCGGCAGGAATCTGCAATTTGATATATCCTTCTACTTTCTTTGCCATTTGAGGTTGCCTCCTTTAATTCATCTTCTTTACATCTGAAAAACTAATCTCGACCGGAGTCTCCCGGCCAAATAAATCCACATTAATCGTACAAATCTGTTTTCCGTGATCCATACGCTGGATAACACCGATGGTGTCCTTCCACACACCACCGATTACAACGACGGTATCGCCTTCATCGAAATCTACGACAATGTTGTCTGACTTGATTCCCAGTGGTCTCATTTCAGCGTCAGTGAGTGGTACCGGCTTAGATCCCGGTCCAACAAATCCGGTTACGCCTCTGGTATTTCTTACCACATACCAGGTATCATCATTCATGACCATATTGATAAGCACATATCCCGGGAACATTTTCTTCTGAACCTGCTTTTTCGCACCGTTCTTAAGCTCGACAACATCCTGCATCGGTACTCTGACTTCGAGTATCTGCTCTTCTAAATGCCGGTTCTCGATTGCCTTATCGATGTTCGCTTTGACCTTATTCTCATAACCTGAATAGGTATGAACTACATACCAGTGTGCCTCTGCCATAATCACCTATGCCTCCATTATAAATTCACTAGAAAATTCACACCGTACTGGATGATTGTATCCAGAAGTGTAATTATCAGACCAAGTACAACTGACACAATAACAACTGCTGTTGTCTGACGGGCAAGTGATTCTTTTGTAGGCCAAATGATTTTTTTGAATTCAGCCTTAAGACCGGCGAACCAGCTCTCTTTTACTGCTGTGTTCTTGTTTTCGGTTTCTCCCATTTTGTCACTTCCTTTTCTTTTTGCTCATTGTCACGCATTCACAAATTATTTTGTTTCTTTGTGTAATGTATGAGTCTTGCAGAATCTACAATACTTCTTTGTCTCCATTCTGTCTGGATGAGCTTTCTTGTCTTTTGTCATGTTGTAATTACGCTGCTTGCATTCTGTGCATGCTAATGTAATCTTTGTGCGCACAACTTCCACCTCCATTACTTTCTTTGTGTTTTCTATGCCTATTTTTAGGCATAAAAAAAAGACTTACTTCCAAGCTAGTCTATGATAGCACAAACCACATGGAGCGTCAACTCTTTTTTCACATTCTCTGTAAACTTGTAATCCAGTACATATATTACCACAAAATCTAGCGTTTTTGCAACATTTTTTGTATATCTTGTAGATGACTTTTTCTTATTTTTATGCTATATTAGATATGTATAAATGGATTTTACTATACCCGGCATCAAGAAGATGCACATTTCATGGAAGAAAGGAGGGGGTTATTTATGGCATCTGCTATTCTTGATAATATGTATAACTATTATCTTACAACTTATGGCAAGTCTACCGTTTCCCGGTATGATTCCCACAAGAAGAGTGAGTTGCGCTCTGTTTACAATAATATTGTAAAAATCAATAAAGAATCCCCTCTTTACAAAATAAAAGATTCTGCTGATGCACAGAAGTTTGCTATCGATATCAAAGAGCATGCCCGTGATTTAAAAAATGTCATTGCTTCTTTATCCACCGGTGACAGTCTTGCAGAGGCTTTTCAGAAAAAAATTGCCGTCTCTGACCAGAATGATATCGTTGATGCAGATTATGTTGGAAACGGAGATTCCGACGAGAATACCAACAGCTTTCAGATGGAAATTAAGAAGCTTGCTTCTCCGCAGTTAAACTACGGTAATTACTTAAAGGATGACCAGCTTGCTTTTAAACCAGGCAGTTATTCCTTTGATCTGAATACCAGCAGTGCTTCCTATGAGTTCCAGTTCAATGTAAATCCAGATGATACCAACCGGAGTGTCCAGGATAAGCTGGCAAAGCTTTTCAATACTGCCAGCATTGGCATTCACGCAGATGTTAAAGAAGACGACTCCGGCCACAGTGCCCTGGTCTTAACTTCCAGAAAAACCGGTCTTAAGGATGACGAAGATTTTCTGTTCCAGATTCTGCCGGGAACTTCCAACGAATCCATACAGGCAATGGATAAGCTTGGTATTAACAAGGTTACGGATGCAGCTTCCAATTCCGTTTTTCTGTTAAACGGTACGGAACACAGTTCCTATTCCAATACATTTACCATCAACAATACTTTTGAAGTACACCTGAAAGCAGTCAGCCCGGAAGGCAGACCTGCTACCCTTGGTTTTAAAGCAAATGTGGATGCCGTTGCCGATAATATTCAGGAACTGGTGGATTCCTATAATTCCATGGTGGATACCGCTAATGAATACCGCGAGTCGCAGCCGACCAGCCAGAAGCTGCTTTCTGATATGAGCGGTGTTGCACAGCATTTTAAAAATGATTTTGAAGCCATCGGACTTATTATAAATTCTGATTCTACTATTTCCGTTGACCGGGATTTACTGGCGGACGCTGTCGAATCGGATGATGCCGCCGAGAGTTTCCATGTATTAAACCGCTTTAAGAATGCCTTAAGTGCAAAAGCCAACCAGGCTTCCTTAAATCCGATGCAGTACGTGGACAAAGTAATTGTTGCTTACAAGAACCCGGGCAAGAATTTTGCCACACCTTATATTACGTCTATGTACTCTGGTTTGATGCTGGATAAATATTTATAAGACCTGACTTTTACATGTGGGAAAAATCAGGTCTTATTTTTTTGCTGCCGGTGGCAGGTTATGTTCTTTATTTTGCGAAGCTGGTGCTTTGTGTATACAATTCATCCGGACAGATATCCTGACCTTCCGGCCATACAACAGTATATCCATCTGTTCTTACCCTTCTAAAGTAATCCGGGTTCTCCAATTTCCCATACCACGAGCCTTTTATATATGGTTTAACATCAAACTGTTTTCTTTCTCCATTATCAAATTCAACATCAAGAATATAACCTTCTTCCGCCCGAACGCTTGTAGCCGTTGGTCTAAGCATCTTCATATCCTCCTTGTTCTGTTCCATTATTTTAATGGAGCTATCCGGAAATAGCCTTCTCCCTCACTTAGCATTTTCCAATTGGCATATAATTCATCTTCATGGATTGTCATCCATGCCAATAGCATTTTTAACTGCCGATTAGGGAACTTGCCTTCCAATACTTCTCCATTCAGCGAAACTATAATTTCCTCTTCTCCATACAACGCATGAATATGTGGTTTACTATGTTTTCCACCTTTTTCACTCTGCATGCGTACAATAATTCCATAAAACATTGATAATGCGGGCATTTCATTCTTCCTCCTATGCAATTTTTCACAGGAGTTTTCTAAAAAAATCCTGCTTTTTTTGTGAGTTTAAAGCATGAATTTTTCAAGAAATATAAGATGTGTTCATTGATTCTATGAAATGAGGCATTATACGGATTTCTTTTTGCATATTGCCAAAATTATGAAAAAAATATGCTTCGTAGCTATTGTAACATAACCGTCGAAGCATATACAATACAAGTTTCTAAAAACACTGTAAAGCGTCTCTAATTTTTTTATAAATCCACTATCTTCTACTCCTCCCCAATCTTTTCCAATATAAACTTCAGACGTTTCCGATAGCTGCAGCAGTTCTTCACTTTCTCATAACCGTTCTTTGCTATCTGCTGCCGTTCTTCCTCACGGGTAAGATAGTAGCTGCACTTTTCTACCAGTTCTGCTTCGGATTCAAAGCAAGCCAAATCTTTTCCAATTTCAAAATAATCCGGTAATTCTGCCTGATAATTGGTCAGCAGGAATCCACCTGCACCAAGTACATCAAAAATCCGTAGAGGCAGCCCGCTCTTGATATTCGGAATCGTAAAATTAAGATTGATTTTCGAATAGCGGAATACCTTCGGCATCTCCGACCAATAATCTACTGAGCCGCAATTCTTTACCCGAAGCAAAGTATCTCCGCCTGTATTTGTATAAAGGTTTACCGGGAATTTAGCCACCAGTGCCAGCAATGCACGCTGCCGCTGCAAAGAAGCAGTTTTAAATCCAAGCACCGTTGTTGCAAATACCAGCCCCAGATCAGAAAAAGAATCCTTCGATTTCTTCAGTTCAAAATATTCCGATACACGCTCTAAGATATCCGCAGTCAACATCGGTTCGATTATATTGCCGCCGCTGATATTAAGCTGTGCCTCCATGACAGCATCAAAATAACCCCGCAAATATTCCGGAAACCTTGTTTCCAGTTCATCATAGCTGTTCTTCTCATATAAATTTCCTACAAAAGAAATCCCGCCTGCAAAATCCCGCACCGAATGTTTTGAGGCATTCCCACTATCTGTTTCTGCCAACTGCATTTTATCCATAGTATCCTGTGCAAATAGCTCATCCAGCCGGTCCGTATCCACTGCCAGCGGCAGATGCCAGATATGTTTTACGCCCATTCCCTTGAATTCCAGATAATTGGTCTTATCAAAGAGAAAGAAATAATTGCAGTCCAAGAATACATTCTTGTGATACATGCTAAGCAGCGGGCTGTCACAGCTCCAGGATACATACTTTATCCCCATCTGCTGACATACTCCGGAAATCACTGCAAAATAATTCACCGTAAAAACAAAGTCATAGTTTTTCTGCTGCAATATGCCATGCAAACGTGCCGCAAACACTTCATCCTCATCATAGCTTTCCAGTTCCTGCTCAATTACATCCACCTGATGTCCCATGGATTGGAATGTTGCAATGATGTCTATGTAGTTGTAGGAATTCCAGCGATAAACCAAAATATTCATGGGGTGGCTCCTTTGCTATCTTATAGTCTTCCTTCTTTGATAATTCTTACTGTATGTGCCGTACCTTCTTCTCCACCAAAAAGTCCCTGCCAGCCCAGCAACTCCAGCTTTTCCCCATTCAGGCTGGAATTATCCATGGGATTAAATGCTTGTCGTTCTTCTTCTTTGGGAATTTGAAGCTGCACCTTAACTCCAGCTTCCTTTGCCAATTGCTCTGCCAGCTCTTTTACAGACATAATGGAATTTCTATTTGAAATATTATATGCCAGTTCCTTTTTTCCTTTTAAAAGTAAAAATAAAATTGCTGATGCACAATCCAACGCATAGCAATAGGACCTTATCTGCGTACCATTACTTTTCATAATAAGATTTTTGCCATCTGCTGCATCATATGCAAACATGGAAGATACACGATTATCCTCTCTCCGAGCTGTAGGTCCATAAATATGTCCTGGACGTGCAACTGTAACATGAAGATCATATTCTTTTGCATAACTGATGCACATTGTCTCTGCTGCACGTTTTCCCATAGAGTAAGAAGATCTCGGATTCAGCAAATCTATATATCCATATTCCGACTCTTCCAATGGATTTTCACCTGCATGTTTTCCATACACTTCACTGGAAGAAATAAATACCATCCGCTGAATCTTCTGTTCCACTCCATACTTTAATATCTGATCTGTTCCATATAATGCTACCCGCATCGTTTCTACCGGACTTTGAGTAAACATTTTCGGATAGGCAATTCCTGCACCATGAATAATATAGTTCACCGGGCATTCAAATTTAATTTTTCCAGTAGCTTCATATGGAACAATATGGAACCAGGCTGCTTTTTCATAAGGCTCAAATTTTTCTTCTATCTGTTTCTCATTTCTACCGGCTGCATATAGTTCAACCGGCACATTTCTATCCTTGTTGTACCAGATTAATAAATCTGCAATCGCAGCACCAATCAATCCAGTTGCACCAGTCAGCAATACTTTTTTTCCTTCTAACGCCTTTAAGATATCATTGGTTGACTCAATTGTTTTTTGCAAATCTTTCCGATATGTCTCGCTGTTATATCTGCTCATTTTGCCTTCCTACTTTAACCACTCTGACCGTTTTGCCAGCAGCAGTGCCTTAAATATATCAACATCATCCACTGTTGTAATTTTTATATTCTTCTCTGAGCCCATGGAAAAATGCACCTGTTTTCCCAGTTCTATCATCAATGTACAGGAAGCCACCGAATTAGTTATTCCTGCTTTTTCTGCTTCTCGATGCAATTGGCAGATATCCCCTAATTTAAATCCATGCGGAGTTTGTGTCCGCTTTAATTTTTCCCTTGGATAACTTCCCGTAGATACCATGCCATCTTCTGTTTCAAGCATTGCCTCTGCACATGGAATAACCGGAATTGCATTTCCGAACTGTTTTGTCTTCACAATGCAGTCTAATATAATATCTGCCGATACCATTGGTCTGTTCGCATCATGTATCAATATAATATCATCTTTTTCATATTCTTTTTCCAATGCATAAATTCCATTTCGGATAGATGCCTGTCCGCAGTCTCCACCCGGGAAAATATGTTGTAATTTAGTTATATTAAATTGTCTGGCATATGCTTCTAATACATGTTCCCATCCTTCCAGACACACTACCGCAATAACATCTATTTCAACATGTTTCTGAAATGCCTCTAATGTATATACAATAACAGGTTTTTCATTTACCGTAAGAAACTGCTTCGGAATATCCTGTTTCATTCTTGTACCTGCACCACCTGCAATCAATAATGCAATATTCATTTGTTTTCCTCCCTCACATAATAACCCAGTCGATTTAATTCTTCTTTTGAGAAAATATCTTCCGGCTCTAGCAGTTGAATTTTGGATACACTTAAATGTGCCTTTCGTTCTTCTTTTGGAGGAAGTTTCCTGTAATCTCCATATAATTCCCTCAGATAATTATCATATTCCTTAAACACCCGGAAAGAATATCCTTCAAATTGCATATCCATCATTTCATCAAAGCACTCTGCCGGCATACCATATTTTCCATGCGGATAAGGATATGTCATATGACTGACCAATGTTGTCCTTTTCCTGTTACACCTTCCGGCAATTCGATTCCGCCAGGAAAATATGGTATCTCTTGGAACTACACGATATAAACAGCCAAACCACTTCCTTTTCAATCCGGAAGAAGCTGCCTTCATCCCCAATTCAGAATACAACAGTTTACGAATTACATAGCATGCCATATAATGCAGCCTTCTTAAAATATATCCATCCGGAACATTATCAACTACAAATATGTCAAGAAAAATTCCTCTTGTGCTCTGCATATGTTCCTGTCCCAGCCGGACAAATTCTGTTCCCTTACGCCGCAGCTTTGCATAGCCCCAGCGATAGTTCTTATCTGTCCGGTATTCCTGCAAAGTAAAACGTTTCTGATCCAGTTCTCTTTTACACGCTTTATAAAATCTCTGATATTCTTTTCTTCGCATAATGACATCTACATCATCATCCCATGGAATAAATCCTCCATGACGCACTGCCCCAAGCAGGCTTCCTCCGTCCAGCGAATATGCAATCTGATATTTCCGGCAGATACGGTCTACTTCTATCAGCATCTCCAATAAATTCAACTGCAACTTACGCAGTTCCTGATCCGATAATATGATTTCAGTGTTGTTCTGTTCTACTGTATCTTTCTTACGACCGTTCAACTTCAAGAAATGCCTCCCAAAACTGCTTCATGTATTTTTTTGCTCCGGTGGAAATCCGTATCCATCCGCTCAATACACCCTTCTTATAATCCCGAATCCAGATTCCTTTTTCTTTTAATTCTGCCACAACCTCTGCCGATGGTTTTACCGGCTTCACCAGAATATAGTTCCCCTCTCCGGCATAACAGGTATACTCTTTCTTTTCCAGTTTCTTTAACAGCCATTGTCTGCCTTCCCGCTCCTTTTTTTTCAGTTTCTTTTCCAAATCACTGTCCTGGATCACTTCCAGTGCAAACAGAATCGCAACATTATTTACATTAAAAGTTGACTCCGCATTTTCAATATAGGAAATAAGTTGCTCACATCCCGCAACATATCCGATTCGAAGTCCTGCCATGGAAAATAGTTTGGAAAATGTCCGAAGCACCATAAGATTGTCATATTTTTTAACCAAAGAAATAGCACTCTTTTTATAAAAATAATGATAGGCTTCATCAATCACTACGACCGCCCCCATCTCCTGCGCTTTTCTTATAATTTCTTCTATTTCATTGTCCTGATATACCGTTCCAATCGGGCTGTTGGGATTCAGCAATACAACAATATTGGTCTGAGTGTCTATTTCTTTACAAATGTCATTTACATCAACCGTAAAATTATCGTGATATTCTACCATCACATGCTGCATTCCAAACATTTTGGCATATACATCATACATTTCAAAGGTCGGTACAACTGTAACAACTTTCCCACCTGCTTTTGCAAAACATTGGAATATCAGCCGCATTGCCTCATCTGACCCCGCCGTTACAGAAATATTTTCATAAAGCAATGCATCATGTTTCGCAATTGCTTCCATAAGTCTATCCTTCTGCGGATATGTTGCAAGATACTCCGGTGTGATTTTTTCCATCACCCGCCGAAACACTTTTTCCGGAAGTCCGCCCGGATTTTCATTCATATCCAGTCGAAGTACACCTTCCCGGTTATCATGAAATTTTACTCTGTATAAATCCTTAATATTTTCATTGATGTAATACATATGTATTTCCTCTTAAATTACATATTTTCCAGTTCATTACGAACATATTCCAATGACAGCAGTTTTTCCTTTACCTGCTCTACATTCAGAATCGTGGTATTATCCGATGTAAATTCTTCTAAT
This sequence comes from Roseburia amylophila, assembly GCF_025567465.1. Classification (NCBI taxonomy): domain Bacteria; kingdom Bacillati; phylum Bacillota; class Clostridia; order Lachnospirales; family Lachnospiraceae; genus Roseburia; species Roseburia amylophila. Next base: position 35,153 of record NZ_JAOQKI010000012.1, on the reverse strand, counting down.
TTTGCTTTCTCTACCTGACCCTTTTCATAGTACTGTTCGTAATTTAAATCTCTGTTATCCGCCGGAACACGATAGAAATTTCCAAGGTCAAATGCATGCATACATTCTTCTCTGGTCAAAAGAGTTTCATACTTTTTCTCGCCATGTCTTGTTCCGATATAATGAATTTCATTGGTATCATGGAAAAGTTCTCTTACGGCCTGTGCCAGAACTCCGATTGTACATGCCGGAGCCTTCTGCACCATAATGTCTCCAGGCTTTGCATTTTCAAACGCAAACATTACCAAATCCACAGCCTCATCCAAGCTCATTAAAAAACGTGTCATTTCAGGGTCTGTAACTGTAATCGGCTTTCCGCTCTTTATCTGATCGATAAACAGTGGAATAACAGAACCTCTGGAGCACATTACATTACCATAACGGGTTCCGCAGATTGTAGTCACATCTGTTGTTCTTGATTTTGCCACAAAAACACGTTCCATCATCGCCTTACTGATACCCATCGCATTAATCGGATATGCAGCCTTATCAGTAGAAAGACAAATTACCTTCTGCACATCCGCCTGAATTGCTGCTGTTAATACATTATCTGTACCAATTATATTGGTTCGAACCGCTTCCATCGGGAAAAATTCGCAGGACGGAACCTGTTTTAATGCAGCTGCACTAAATATGAAATCTACACCATGCATTGCATCCTGTACGCTTCGTATGTCACGAACATCTCCAATGTAGAATTTAATTTTTGTATTATTATACAACTTTCTCATATCATCCTGTTTCTTTTCATCTCGCGAAAAAATACGGATTTCTTTGATATCGGTATCTAAAAATCTTTTCAGAACCGCATTTCCAAAAGAACCAGTTCCACCTGTAATCATCAATGTTTTGTCTGTAAAGAATCCCATCTATCTAATCCTCCTGTTTCTTAGCTGCTCTGCTGCCTCTTTTGCAATATAAAGTGTATTTTCTATCGTAGACATATAATGAACATAGCCTTTTTTCTCCATCATCTGCGAAAATTCAGCTTCCCGTCCCCATACTTCTACGCAAATCAGCTTTACTCGAAAACGATCTGTATCTAAAGCTTCCAATATTTCAAAGTCCATGCTTTCTGTATCAATGTCAATAATATCCGGGGCTTTGGTACAGTTTTCTTCCAGAATACGATTGATATTCATTACCGGAACATCCTTATAATTGTCTGCAAATCCTTCTCGTTCTGCAACCTCCTGGTTAAATGTATTATAACCTTTCAAGCTGGACTGATGATTCATATAATAGCGGAGAATTCCACCTTCGTCACCACTGGCTCCCGCCTCAACAATTTTATTCTTTGGTCGATATATCTGTGCCAGTTCACACATATTTCCATTCGGCTCTATTAATATGCCATTGGTATAACCTTTTTCATACAGAAGGTAAGTATTATTTCTGACTACCGGATGGCAAACCCCGATGTCAACATACAACGGATTCTTTATTCCCATTGTCTCTATTAATTGTGCAAAAATAATATCTTCATTTGCCGTTGCATAAGAATGTAAATACGGTGCCTGTGGACAGTCAATTAACCGGGATGCAATAAAATCATACTCTTTGAGGTATTTTTCTATTTCCGGCATTATCTCCAGTTCAATATTCGGATATATAATAAAGCAGACCTTTTTTCCGACAAGATTCTTTAATATTTCCTGGGATTCCATCTTTATGCCACAGCGGATTTTCCCCCAGTTCTCTTCGGCCGCATCAATCATATAATCCAATTGATACAGGCTTAAATTATATCGTCTGTCATATTCATCCCTTCCGGCACCCCAGCCAACCAGATAGTCATAGGAAGTTCTCAATTCATTTATGTTGGTTTTACAGGTGTATCTCATGTGCTATTTCCTCCAGACCTTATCGTCAATAATGCGTGTATAGCTCTGAACAATTCTTATTACAGTTGAAGAAACATTTACGGCTTCATAATCCGGAACTGCTTCTCCAAAATCTCCCAGTTCAGCCATTCTCACAGCCATATCAACAGACTGTAACAAAGATTCTTCTGTAATCCCACCAATTACAAAACAGCCCTTGTCCAATGCTTCCGGCCGCTCGGTAGAAGTGCGGATACATACTGCCGGGAAATGACTGACCGCCGATTCTTCCGGCATAGTTCCACTATCTGATACCACACAAAAAGCATGTTTCATCAACGCACTATAATCGGTAAAATTAAATGGCGGCATTTTCCTTACCAGTGGATGGAACTGATAATTACGCTGTTCTACAAATTTGGCACTTCTTGGATGCAAAGAATAAATAACCGGCATCTGATATTTTTCTGCCATCTTATTTACCGCATTCATCAGACTTTCAAAATGTTTCTCATTATCAATATTTTCTTCTCTGTGTGCTGAAAGAACAATATAATTCTTTTCTGTCAGTCCAAGAGTGGTCAGCACATTGCTTTCATCGATTTCTTTCTGATGTGCCAGAATCACCTCTTTCATCGGAGAACCGGTTACATAAATATGTTCTTTTCGAATTCCTTCTGAAATCAGATATCTTCTTGCATGTTCTGTATATGGAAGATTGACATCCGAAATATGATCTACAATACGTCGGTTAGTTTCCTCCGGAAGATTCTCATCAAAGCATCTGTTTCCCGCTTCCATATGAAAAATCGGAACCTTTAAACGTTTTGCAGAAATTGCAGTCAATGCGGAATTGGTATCCCCCAGTATCAGCAATGCATCCGGTTTTACCTTCTGCATCAGTTCATAGGATTTTGCAATAATATTTCCCATCGTTTCTCCCAGATTGTCTCCAACTACATTCAGATAATAATCCGGCTTTCTTAATTTTAAATCATCATAAAAAATATCATTTAACCTTGCGTCATAATTCTGACCAGTATGCACAAATATATGTTCAAAATACAAATCTGCTTTCTTTATAATTTCTGATAATCGAATCAATTCAGGTCTTGTTCCGGCAATTGTCATCACTTTCAATTTTTTCATTATGCTATACTCCTTTATACTGTTGATAAAGCTGTGAATGTTTCTGTATCCATTCTGCCATTTCTTCTACCATCTTATCATAAGACGGCACTTCAAAAATTTCATCCTGCGTATTAACCAATGACTTATTATTAACAATACTACAATTTTCTTTTATTTCAATCTTCTTTTCTCTGCAATATTGATTAAACAATCCTAATAATGCATACTTACTGATTTCTTCATTATTTACCAGATGGTAAAGTCCTTTTTGATTCTTCTTTCCATCTGCTTCAATTGCTTTTGCCAGTTGTAAGGTTGTAACACCGGACCAGATTACATTTTTATATCCGCTCACAGAATTTCTCTGCAACATAAACCAGTGAAAAAGTCCGATTCCATTTTCCTTTAATTCCGGTCCTACAATCGAAGTCCTGATTGTAAGATTACGGTTATCAAAAACTTCTCCCAATGCCTTAGAACGTCCATAATAGGATGTTGCATCCGGTAGATCTTCTTCTGTATACTTTCCTTTTGTACCTTCAAAGACACAATCTGTACTGATATGTATCAGCTTACTTTTTGTATTCTCTAACTTTTCTGCCAGAAAATGTGGGAATACGCTATTTAAATAAATTCCATCCGAAAGTTTCTTATCTACTGCCGTATTCAATACTCCAATACAATTTACCACCACATCAAAATCATCAGCTGTAATTGCATCCAAAAGCTCGTCTTTCCTGCAGGCATCACCTATGATTGTCTTACATATCGCACTTTCTTTTTTTGCAAACCCTGTTACATCATGTTTTTGTTCCAGCAGGTACTGTGCCACCATATGTCCTGCCATTCCATTCACTCCAAGGATTAAATATTTCACGTCAGTCTTCCTCCGATGCATCCATTATTTCATTACAAACATAATCAAAAATTCCTTTTCCAGCACTTCCATCATTCCGTGCAAAAGTATCCAGTACCGCATTTTTTCTCTGCTTTGCATAAATGTCTTTCTTATTTCTTACCAAATCTGCAAAATAAGAAAATCCAAACAGTGAAGAACGGTAAATATATTCTTTTTCTCCTTTACATTCCAGAATTTGAGACACCAGTTCTTCTGTATGCTGCGTCTGAAAACATTCTTTTTTCAGACTGTTATCTTTCGTATCCAGCACATAGAAATCCGTAAGCATAAATGGTGGAAAATATATTTTATCTTCTACTGCAACCGCCTCTGAAAATGGCTGTTCATGCTGTCTTAAATATTCTATCACTTCAATATGGTCTATATCAATTCGAGTTGGTTTTCCATTTTTCTCTATTTTAATAAAATATGGGACATTTCTTGGTATCAGCCATAAATTCTCTTTCTGCAGTACCATCCGATAAAACAGAAATGTCTTATCCTTGTCTTCCATTGGTATAAATTCATCATATTCAATCTTATTTAACTGCCTAAAATCCTTACTACATTGCAGCAAATATTGTCCATCTGCTGGAAGTATCCACAGCTTATCATCCCAGAATATGCACTGCATGAATCCACCATTTATTTTTTCCAGTTTATGACTGATAACCTCTTCTCTCGCAATTTCCAATATCCGGTTTTCTGTCCGTATCGGAATATACAACTTTTCATTATTGATACAGCTTTGACCATAATAAAAGCTTCTCCGGTTATCTTTATCTTCCGGAAGCGCTCTTTTCTTTATTTCTTCTGTCTCAAGATTTAAAACAAGCACCGGATCTCCAGAAAAAAGTGGTGTAATTACCAATTTATTCTCCTGTCTTATTGCTGAAACACATTTTAAATCATCTTCTTTTTTGTAATAGTTTGGAAGATAATGTACTTCTTTTGTTTTTTTATCAACAACTGCGATATGTCTGGCAAAATTTGGCAGCATGAATATCTTCTCTTCTGTAGAAACCACATAACCATATGCATTTTCCTGCATACGATTTTCTTCTAAAATACTTCGTATATATTGTACCGTTTTCGTCTTCCGGTTGATTGCAAACAATGTATTGCAGGCTCTTCCTGTTCCATAACAGACTTCCTGCTCCAATTCCATCAAATTCGCACAAGAGAACTGCTCTGCCGGTGTCACTTTAAGATTATCAACATCAGAATCCAGAAGATAAACCGGCTTTCCTGTGACTTTATACAAAGTCAGCAAAGAACCTCCATCACCAAAGTATGCATCACTTAACGCTATTGCACAATGCATGTCTGGTGTATCATCATAAATCACATTCTCTATTTTTTTGAATTGCCGGATAACTGCTTCATATTTCTCATATATTTTCCGGTTCATTGCCAGTGCAGTGCTCTCACTTAATGGATGCGGTCTCCAAATCAGCACGATATCCTTGTGCTCTTCAAAGAACTCTGCAACCTTTCGCAAAAAAGTAAATGCTCCTGTCTTTTCATTGATAATCCGTGACACATGCGTATTCAAAAGAAATACTGTTTTTGTTCCAATTACTTTCTCCCACTGCATCGGAACTGTCACTCCATTTCTTCCTTTCAGAATCTTATCTATCTTCGGTGAACCCAAAGCAACCACTTTATCTGCCCCGACATATTTTGCATAGATTTCTCTCAGTTTTTCAGACTGTACGAAAATCTTCCATGCATTTCTTACACCCGGCACAATACAATACGTCTCATTAAAACTGTTTTCATTTACGACATCATAGGGAACATAACACAAATGGCTGGTATATTTTATTAATTCACTGCTGTAAAACTGTTCCTCAACTCTGGTTACCCGGTTATATCCATCATAAGGATTATGTATAAAGATTACATCCGGTCGTTCCTCTTTAAGCTTATATTGATATGCATCTACAATGGGTAATCCTTCCGGGAATCGATTTCCTTCATATACTGCTGTTTTCTTTCCATCCTCCAAAAGGTAATAAGGAACTGGCATTACAGACACTCTACACTTTGAATTTTGTTCGGCAGCCAAATATATGCTTTCCATAGAATCCCACATAGCTGCTTTATATGGCAGAAACAATATTTCATATTTTCTATACAGCAGATGCTTTACATAATAATCTTCTGCCTGCTCCAACTTTTTTCCTGCTCTTTCATTTTCCACTGCTGCCTGAAGTCTGTTGTTTTTTTTCATGCTCTGAAACATCTGATATACAAGCTCACAATACTCTTCCAACATTCTGATAAAAGGTGCTGTCTGTCCCATATTCTGTTCCACATAATTTCCCAGTTCAATGATTGTGCCCTGATTTTCTTCCAGCAGAGCAAAGACTTCTTTCTCTGGCAGACTTTCCAATATATTATGCTGTTTTCGTATATTTTCAAGAATAGACTGTACTTTTTTTCTCTCAGACTGTTTCATAAATGCCTCCGTATAACCACTATTCTATCTGCTCTGCAACCTTCACTTTATTACAGTTTGCCTCTGACCAGCCTGCACATTTTTTACAAAAATCCACATAACCTTTTGTAGTATATTTCAGTAGGAATTCAAGTAACTCCGTTTTTCGGACTTCTGAATAATCTTTAAGGTCAAAGTAATCATTTTCTGTTTCTTCTATAATTCCTGCCTTCGCTGCAAAATGTGCAAAATTGCAGGAGTACAATCTTTCATTTTCCAGGCAGTTCCACGGGCTGCCGCAATTATCAAAATAGTTTTCCAGTTGTAAATCAGTCATATCACTGTGTTCTGTATGTTCCACATCCAGACTGAACCATTCCGGAACATAATTGTCAATCCACTCAATGCCATATTTTTCCAGTTTTTCTACTGTTTGTGTATAGGTTTCCCTTAACTGAGGTACATTCTCACGATAATCATCCAGATAAACCTTTATACGATGTTCTTTCATCAACCGGCATAGTTCATCACCCGGTACAATACTTCCATTAATTACAGTTTCTATACTTTCAATCCTGTTTCTGTAATTTTCATCCAGATAAACCAGTGTCCTTCCCAAATCTTTATTCAGCAAAGGCTCTCCCCCGGAAACCTGAAACCTTGGAGTATAATCAATCCACCGAAACAGCGTATCAATATCTCTTTTTACAAAGGTAAAATCATGTATAATATGCTTTTTAAAATATGGTGAAAAATTCAAACAATCCTTGCATTTTAAATTGCATACTGTACTTGGAATCATACAAACAGAAGAAATCATTAACTTATCGGCTGCAAAAAAAGCATATTGCTGATAGGTATAAAAATCCAGAAAGTCTTCGATATAAAAACAATCGAGAGCCTTTATATATCCTGCCGTTCTAAGCAGCCTCATAACCTGCTCGGCAGCCTTTTTTTCCATAGCAACAATAATAATATGTTCCTCATCTACTTTTTGAAGAATCTTTTCCGGTGCAATTACCTGCTCTCCCAGATAACCATTCTGTTGTTTTTCTACGTTGCGGTCTATAAAACCATCTATATTTCCAAGCCAATTGATTCTATGATACAAATCAGCTCCATAGATTCCTGCTCCATAAATATATATTTTAGTTTTCTCTCCATAGATTGATTTTACATGGTCTAACTGATGTCCCCGGTTTGTCCATTTCATTGCAATTACTCCTTTGCTTTCTGAATAGCTGCATCTTCCAGATTCGGATTAATGGATGTCCAGCCTGCACATTTTTTACAGAATTCTACATATCCCTTTTCATTGTATCGTAATCGGAATTCTAATAATGCTTTTTTGTCTACCTCACCTGTTAATACAAAGTAATTGTCTTCATCATCCGGTAAAATCCCTGCCTTTGCTGCATAATGTGCATAATTGCAGCCTGTTATCTTCTTCTTACGAAGTGTTGACCACGGATTACCACATCTTTCATAGAAACTTTCCAGTTTCTCTTCTGAATCTTCTTCATGGCTTGAATTTTTAGAATACATACGAATCCACTTTTCTGCATAATTATAAATAACAGAAATTTCTTCCTGATTAAGTTTATTTTTTACACGTTCATACAATGCTTCTCCATTTGGAAGGGTCTTTCTGTAATCATCTAAAAATACCGTTACCTTGCATTTCTTTAAGATCCGGCAAAGTTCATCAGATGGTACAATTGTTCCATTCGTCACTGTCTCAAGGCGAATCACTTTATCTTTATAATTCTCATAAATGTATTCCAATACATGTCCCAGCTCTTTATAAAGAAATGGCTCACCACCACTAATCTGAAGACGATAAATTAAATCCACCTGTCCAAAAAAGGCATCAATATCTGCTTTTACTTCTTCCAGACTGTCCACAATATGTTTCTTAATATATGGGTTAAAATTCAGACAGCTTCTGCAGTTCAAATCACAAACGGTACTTGGAATAATATTTTCCGATGTGAAAAACAGCTTATTCTTCACATACATAAAATAGATGGGAAGATATGTATAAAGGAAATAACTATAATCGTAAATATCTTCTTCCTTTATTTCATGTTCCAGTAAACCTTTTTTTATCTCTGCAGCTCCGGATGGTGTTGCACAGATTACTACAAAGTAATTCTCTTTCTCCTTCTTCCAGAGTTCTTCCGGAGACATTACACGATATCCTCTTTTTCCTTCCTGCTGTTTTTTTTCATCTCTATCTACCAGCCATAGTTTCCAGCTGTCTTTACATTCAGAACCCTCATACACATTCAGAATATCCTCTGCATAATCTCCTGCGCCATATATAATCATTGTTTTCTTATCCTTTAACTGATAGCCGATGCTTTCAAATTCTCTTCCCTTATGCTTCCACTTCATGCTCATGTTTCAAATTCTCCTTTAATACTGATTTTAATGGCTCACAATAGAATAATTTTTTGTATATCTCTGAATATTTTTTTATGTATTTTATGTTGTTTTTTTTCAGTTGAAGTTTTATCTCATCTTCTGCCAGTGCAGACACAATAACCGCTGTATGCTCCTGATGTTTCACCAGATAATCCATTCCATAGCATGGAATACCACAGATTCTTGTGTTCCATTTTTTCTCATCATTATCAATATAAGAATGTACCAAAAATCCTCTCAACTGTAATTCATTCAGCATTCTTTTCCCATAATCCCCTGCGCCAAACAAACATATTCTATCTACCCCTTTATCCTTCCATTCCGGGAACAGGAGATTCATATCTCCTGTTCCATCTGACATTATTTCATCCTCTACAAATGCCAGCAGCTTATCCTTAAGATATCCCAATATGGTATCCGCCTTCGGACTCTGTTTCAACAAAACATATAATCTGTAATAAAAGTTAAATACACTTCCACACATATTTATCTTTTCATCATCTGTCAGCCATTCACAGAAATTTTCAAACATTTTATTATATTCCGGTCTGTGACATGCCAAAGTCTGGCTGCCCTGCTCTCCATGAATTCTTCCCACAAAAAGACTCTCCGGCACAAATACAGATTTCTGTCCCCTCATTACATGAAACAAAAATACAGAATCCTGTGTTGCAATCAGTTCCGGATCGTATAAGCCGACTCTTTCAAAATGGCTTTTATGAATCAGGATACTGCAACCATGAATACACAGGAAAACCGGTGCAAAATTACTGTTCGTCAGTTGCTGCATATCATATTGTTTCAGCCAGTCCACACTGGTTTTTTCTCCTGTTGTCATATTTAAAAAATCAAAATTAGAATGGGCAATTGCTGTCTTATCTCCGGATTTTTCAATGGCTTCTATCTGTTTTTCTATTTTCTGCGGATAATAATAATCATCATGAGACAACCAGGAAAAATACTCACCCTTCATCTCCTTTATTCCTCTGTTTACCGCGGTTGCTACTCCACCATTTTCTTTTTTGATATAGCGGATTCTATCCCCATAGGATAATGCAATTTTCTCAGTGGCTCCATTATCATTTGAACCATCATTTACAACAATTACCTCGCAATTCGGATAAGTCTGATTTAATGCGCTATCAATTGCCTCCTTCATATAATTTGCTCCGTTATAAACTGGAATCACAATTGACACTATTGGCTTTTCCACTTTTTCTGCCTCCTGACCTAACTTCTTTCTTTTTGCTTTGCAGGTGATACAATATGATCATTGATATCGACATAACCGCTGCATCTTTTACAGAATTCCACATATCCCTTTTCATTATAGCCCATACGGAATTCCATCAGTTCTTTCATTCGGCTTCTGTCATATTTTTTCAAATCAAATACTTCATCTTCCTGTTCTTCCATAAATCCTGCTACAACTGCATAACTGGCATAATTACAACTGTATATTTTTTCACCGCGCAGCTCCTGCCACGGAACATGACATCCTTCAAACCACTTCTGCAGGCGCAGTTCACTCCAGTCACTATGGTCTGTTGTCATCGGTGCAAGATCAATCCAGTTGTCAACCTTGTTTATTTCATATACGATTCCATATTCTTTAAACAGCTTCTGAATCTCCTGAAATCTCTCTTCCGATGCCGGAACAGCCTCCCTATAATCATCTAAGGTAACATCCACATTATATTTTCTACAGGCTTCCAGTATCTCCTTTTTCGGCAAAACAGTTCCGTTTGTTACTGTTCGCAGGAAATGAACTTTATGTCTGTAATTTTCTCCGATATACTCTATCAACTGTGCCAGATGCGGATATAAGAATGGCTCTCCACCGCTGATATGGAATAGCATAATATAATCCACACACCGGAAAAACATGTCTACATCTGCCTTCACAATCTCCCAGGAACGAACCATTGGCTCTTTCATATATGGTGTAAAATTCAGACATGCTTCACAATTTAAATTACATTTTGTGCTCGGCAGAAAAGAAATGGATGGAATATACAATTCTTCTCTCTGATATGCAAAATAAACGGACATGAAGATTTCCATTGTAAAAAAGTCCTGATTATAAACATATCCACTGGTCATCAGCTGCTGTATCAGCGGCTTTCTGGTATAAGGTGATACTGTTATAATAATTCCGGCATTTTCATTATCAATTTCCTCTAAACCATATACATGCTGTCCCAGATAATTTTCTTTTTGCTTTTCCGGATTGTTATCAATAAAACCGGCAATCGGAAGCTTATCTTCTAATTCCTGATAAACTGCTTCTCCATATTCACCAGCTCCGAATAAATAGAATTTATCCTTTTTTTCTATATTCTGATAAACTGCATCAAATTCGTGTCCTTTATTTGTCCACTTCATACTTTCACCTGTTTCCTGCTTCTATCTGTTAATATTCCATCAATCTCCTGCCGGATTATGATATTGGTAAAGCCAAGCTTTTGCAATTGTTCCAGCGCACTCTGGCAATTTCTGAGAGCCACTACAACCATAATATTATCCTTATCATCAAGTACCGTTTCCGGTAATTGACAAGGCAATCCATCTATTATCTTCTGGTCCTTTTCGGTGCTGTTATCTAAAAACAGTTCTGCCTCTATTCCCCTCTTCAGAAGTTCATAATGCATTCTTACCCCATACTGTCCTGCACCAAATATCACAATTCTTTTCCGGTTCTTCTGAAGTTTTTCCGCTAATATCTTGCGGTTTCTATTGTCAGAATCATTCGGACTGCATTCGGCAAGCCTTTTTTCTATCTCAGAAGTATCGCCATTGTAGCTCTTTATAAAAGCTATCATACGTACAAGAAAACGCCATGCCGAACCGAATACACGCTCCATTTCTGTCAAACTCATTTTCTTTATCAGTCTTATATACAGTGCACATGTCTCCGCATAATAAGACGGTATGGTTCTTGAGCCTGCTGCCACATGTTCTCTTACCCGAAACAGTGCTTCCGGAACAAAACAGGATTTACGATTTCTTAACATACGAAACCATAGTTCTATATCCTGTACTGTATAAATTGTTTCATCAAAACAGCCTGCCCGGGTAAAATTGTCCCGATGTATCAGTGCTCCGCAGGCATGTATCTGTAACTGTAATACACTGAATACAGAATTGGTAATCTGTTCTAACGTGTAATATTTATGAAAATTTGTCGTAGTAAGGCTCCCGGATGCCATATCATAAAAATCATATTCACATTGCACTACTGTTGTCTTATCCGCAAGCGACTGTACTGCCTGCATTTCCTTTTCTATCTTCTCCGGATAATATAAATCATCGTGTGACAGCCAGGAAAAATATTCTCCCTTCATATTTCTAATTCCCATATTCAGTGCGCTCGCCACACCACCATTTTCTTTCTTCAGGTAGCGTATCTTATCTCCATAAGACAATGCAATTGCTTCTGTTTTTCCATCATCCTTTGAGCCATCATTTACAACCAGTATCTCAATATTACGGTACGTCTGATTTAACGCACTATCAACTGCTTCTTTTAAATAATTGCCCCCATTATAAACAGGAATTACAATTGATACCAAAGGCAGTTTACTCATCTTATTTCCTACTTTCTCTTGTATGTGCAACATAATCTATAATTCTTTCATAATCATCAAAATAATCTATTTCTGCCCAGAACTTACCGTCCACATCCACGGTATAAATATCCTGTTCTTTCTGATCCGTAAAGGAATATAATACATTTTCCCACCAGGCACTATGCTGCTGGCTTCGAATCATTTCCTCCATACGTTTTTTAAATAAGGGCAGAAAACTCTTTTCCACTTTTGCCATACCTACATATTCGCAGCTGCGCAATTCAATCGGAAGTCCCTTTCCATACTTTTCAATTCGGCCATTCCATGCCGTCTTAAAAAAATAATCCCCCTCCTGCACCCGGGAACGGTCGATTGCCATAACCGGACTTCTTTTATCTTTAAGCAGTGCAGTTAATATCTTTTCAGTAAAGAACACATCTGCATTCATGATAATCAGATCATCATCCATCTCTTCTCTTGCAAACCAAAGACTTGCAAGGCTGTTTGTAACATCAAAAAAAGGATTGTAGCAATATGTAATTTTTTCCATTCCTTCTAATGCTTCTTTTACCTTTTCTTCTTTATATCCGGTACATACAATACACTGCATTCCAGCTTTCTGAAGCAATGCTACGGAACGCCGAATCAATGGTTCTCCATCTATCGGCAAAGTTGACTTTGGCACCATTTCAACATTTCTCGCTATTCTGGTTCCCCGTCCTGCAGCCAATAAAATAGCCTTCATAGTTCTCATTCTCCTTTGTATCTATTCACCCTTTGAACATGCCCTGATTCTCTCCTGTGCTTTTGCATAATCTCCGCATTTCCGGTAATATTCCAGTGCCTGTCCGATGTCTCCGAGGCACTCCCGGATTACGCCTGCATTGTAATATGCCAGATAAGAATTTGTTCCTGTCATCCGTGCGCTCTTATACTCCGTTGCCTTTAAGAACTCAGCTACTGCTTCTTCGTAACGTTCATTATTCATATAGATGAGTCCCATCAGAAACTTGAAATCCGCACAGTCTCCAAACTCTTCATAAATCCCCTGAAACTGCAATGCCGTTTCAACCCGCCCGGTATTCAAAAGTGCGTATCCATAGCTTTCTACCATGTCAATTACATATTCCAGCTTTGGATTCAAGTCATAGCCCAATGCTTTTTCAAAATACCGGATTGCTTCTTCATAATCCTCTGCCATATAATAGCTTTTTCCAATCTGATACATGAAATAAGTATCATCCGGATGGTTCTCCAACTCTTTTAACAATAACTTCAGATTACGTTCTGCTTTTTTCCTCCGCTCCTCTTCGGTGCCTTCATAACCATCATGCAAGATAACAACCGGAGCAAGGTAGGTTTCATACTCTTCTTTATTTTTTGCTGTAACCTGTTCGTGGATACTGCCCGAATATTCATATTGCTGTCTGGAGAATATCCGGTTAATCCGTTCTATGTATTCTGTTTCCTGCTCTCCTACGGAAACGCGGTTAATTCTTTTGATTCGCCCTACCATAGAAGGATGCTGCTTTAACAAATTTTCCAGCTCGCCTGTATCTATTTCCTGTAAATATTCATCACTGTCTATCATCATAACAATGTCATTGGACGCCAGAGTCAATGCATAATTCCGTGCTGCGGAGAAATCATTGCACCAGCTGAAATAGCATACTTTATCTGCATATTTTTTTGCCATGGCAACCGTATCATCCGTAGAGCCGGTATCTACCACAACAATTTCAAAGCCATATCCCGTCAGATGTTTCAGGCATTTTTTCAATTTTTCTGATTCATTTTTTGTAATGATACATACAGAAATTTTTCTCATGCTATAAGTCCTCAAGTATTACTTTCATCCGTTCTTCAAATCGAAAATCATCTTTTACCCGCTGTAAACCTCTGGCTGCAATCTCTTTTCGTTCTTCCTCATGCTGCAAATAGTAATTCACCAGATAATAAAGTTCCTCTAAATCTCCATAAGTAACCATTTCTTCTCCCAGCCGGAAGTACTCTGCCAACTCTTCCTGAAAGTTTGAAATCACAAATCCACCACTGGCAAGAATATCAAGTATACGCAGTGGAATTCCTGTCCGGATTGTTTTCAGCGAAATATTAAGATTCACTTTGGAGCATTTAAATGCTTTTGGCATCTGGGTATAATAATCGATATAATTCTTCTTTCTTATCTTTGGTATGGCTACATCCTGTTCTCCGGAATAGAGTGCTACATCAAAATGATTGGAAAGAAGCGTTAATATTTCCTGCCGCTCTCTTCGTGTAATCTCACTGGCCAGCAAAAATTCAATTTCACGATGATTTACCGTAATCTCTCCATTCCACTGTTTCTGATAAACTGCATTCATGTTCTGAATCAAATCATCCGTTATAAAATCCGGCAGGAAATAGCCGCCATATACTTTTTTCTGAGCCGCAATCACACCTTCCAAATATCCTCTGTCATACTCTTTCAAAGGTGCCATATACTGTGGATAGACAGTCTGATATAATTTTCCTACCAGTGAAATCTCTGCTCCATATTCCTTTTTATCGACTTCTGTAACTGCAACCGGATAAAATGTTTCCACATCTGCTGCCAGTGGCAAATAGCCGGCATTGATTCCCTGTCTTTGATATTCTTCTGCCTGTCCATGGTCAAAAAAATACACTTTTGTATAGGAATTCTTCAGCGCCTGTACATTGCGGATATGAATCGGAGAATCATAGACCCACGCACGATAAGGCAGTTTATGATTCTGGCATACATCAGAAATAGCCGGATTAAAATTTATAGAGATCACTGCATCATACGCCTGCTGCGAAATCCTCTTTTCCAACTGCTCTGCAAACCGATCATCCGATTCCCAGTCATTCATCTGATAAAAGAAGGTATCATAAGCAATATTCAATCTGTGTAACGCACGTTCCATTCCTTTTCCCATAAAAGAATGCCATTGCCAGAATAATATTTTCATCGTTCTCTCCTGCTTTGCAACGAAAAACACTGATACCTTTCGATATCAGTAGTTTTTTAATTCATCTTAACTTTGGCTACTTCTTCCAGTTTTTCAAAGAATGGTATCATGTCCTTCTCAAAGACTTCTGCAAGCTTCTCATCATCTTTTTTCTGATATATTTTGCTGAAATTTACAAACAGAGCATTTGCTGCCTGCTTATCAATAAGCTGCTCGATTTCATTGAGATAGTCCATTGTTCCATTTAAGACCTGAATTTCCCAGTTCATACCTTTGATAATGCTCAAAAGATATTCATCGGTATCCGGCTGACGATTTCCATGTAATTCTTCCATTACATTTCTCATAGATTTTAATAATTTCGGGCTGTACTCCGTCAATACTTTTAACGCTTCTTTTTCTTCTCTTCTATTATCTTCCATGATATTTTCACCCTGGCACATCCTGTGCCGCCTTTCTATAGAATGTATATCGGTTCATTCCTTCATTTTCACAAGAGTATTTTCACTTTTCACTGCATTTTCTTTCCTTGGCATCTATTTCATCAATAAATGCAAGAAGCTTTTTCGCACTCTGCTCCCAGGTATAATTTTCCTTTGCTTTCCTGTAAGCATTCTCTGCAATCATCTGCAGGTTATCTCTTCCTGCCCCTTCCAGATAATCCGTAAGCAGTTCCGGAATCTTATAAAGTTCATTCAACCGGTACATGAGAATATCTTTCCCATCTGTAAACTGCTCTTTCAGATAAGTGCTTTCATCGGTAAGTACCACGCTATGCTGTAACATGCTGTTTGCAATCCGTTCCGTAAATCCATCCTTATGCCAGGCCATCACATTAAAAGATATAAGGCTTTTTTCCATGACTTCAAGGCTTTCTCTCATATCCACCGCTTCATGGATACGAAGATATGGTGAATCCCCAAACGGGCTCTTCTTCCAACTGTCCCCGAATACTTCCAGTGTAATGCCTGCTTCCAAAATTACCTTTACTGCTTTTTCCCGGTAATAGGACATGATGCAATAAATCATTGGCTTGACGCCATCTAATACTTCTAAAAATTCTTCATCCGATAGTACAATTCCATCTTTTCGTAAGGATTCTTCCAATGCTTTCTCCGCAGTCTCTTCCGGGTGCTGTTTCATCCGAAACAGAAAATGGGCTGCTATCTTTTTAATGATTCCCTGGCTATTTCTGATCAGTGGCAGATAACTCCGATAGTCCGTATAGGTGCCAATAAAGGATATCTGATATTCCTTTTTATCCTGCGCTCCCCTCAAATTCCGCTCTGCTTCCTGTTTTCCATTCTCTCCTGCTGCCTTCTCACAACCTCCCGGAAAGATAATGGAACTTCCTGCAATTCTCGGATAATACTTTTCTATAAATGCCGCATAATTTCTGTCATGGGTTGCACTATAGCAATGCTCCGGCATTCTGATATAATGATTCTTCATCCAGATTGGATGGTCAAACTGGAAATTTATTTTTGGTCCCTTTATCAAATCATGTAAATAAATGCCTGCCTTCGGAAGATAAATATCAAAAAGATAACTCTGAAAGCCAATTACCGCCTGATATGTTTTTCCTGCATAAGCTGCCAGAGCTGCTTCGCCGCTCTGCTTCACATCAAAATATTCTACCTCTTCTCCAAGCCTCTGCAACGCTTCTCCCAGTTGCTCTGCAAATGTATTTAAAATGTTATAGCAGATTGGTTCTCCCTTATAGATTAAAATTGTCCCTTTCGCTTCTCTTATTCTATGCTCCATGTTATCTCCCGTCCGGATGCTGTACCTGCTTTTCCTGCCTTATTGTATAAGTTTCCACAAATTCACATAACCTTCGATAGTTTTCTTTTTCATCTACTGCAAGAATTTCCTCTGCTTTTCTGCGGCATGCTTCCTTCTTCTTCTCCATGAATCCTTTATCTTCACAATATTGATGTACCAGATTTACCATCAACTCAATAGAATCACAGGTGAATACCTTGCCCACATTTACCTGCACATCGCAGTTGTCCAGTGTCACTACCGGAATTTCCTGTAAAATTGCATACAGGGCTCCGGTACCGCCGCCCTGTCTTGGCGGGTTCAAAAACAAATCTCCTATGGTCATGGTTTTCTGTAATTCTTCGGTATATCCAAGGAAATAAAAACGCTCCCGATATGCTTCTGCTATCCTTTTTTCCAGTGCCTCGCAATTTCCAATGACCGCCAGTACTGCTTTTGGATTTTCCTCTAGCATCGTATAAATCGTCTTAAGAAAATCCTCTGTTACTTCCTGCACCAGCCGGTTTCCCACCAGTAAAATTACGAACTTGTCTTCTGGGATGCCATAATTTTCTTTCTTCTCTTTTTCCACAACCACTGTATTTCCCACAATGGAATGTTTTACTTTCACAAACTGCTGGTACGGTTTCAGCCAGCTCTGATATCGTCTTTCTTCCGCCATGGTATAATCCAAAGCCAGTACGATAATCGGTGCATTGGTCACAGGAATTGTCTTAACGCACCTTCTGGTTAATACGGTAGTGAACTGTCGGCACAAATCAGCCAATATTGTTTTATCACCGATTTCAAGCACCCACTCAGGTGCTTCCTGCCATATCATTTCCGCCGCATCATAAAGCTGTTCCGGATAATGTTCTTCTGTAAAAAGCAGATTATAACCCTTCAGTTCCTCTCCTTCTATCTCGCCCTGAAATGCTCCGGCTGTATTCATAAAATTATTCCACAGACACTGCTTATACCACAACGGTGCTGTATTCCGATTTGGCATATAGGCGACATATAATACCACTTCGTAACCCAGTTCCTTTAAATAACGGTTCATCTGCAATGTTATTTCCGTCGGTGCATGCTGTCTTCCGATAAACTGTTTTGTTATCAGAACAATTTTTTTATTCCTTTTTTCCCACGGCAGATAGGAAAATTCTTTTTTATTCTGCTGTCTGATTTCATCCATCAATGCAGTATAAGCGTCACTGTTTCTCTTATATTCTGCCTCTTCATCCTTTATCATTTCACTGGCAAAAATTGTCCGCTGCAACTGATTCATTAATTCCACTTTCTGCCATAAATTCAAAGAGTCATCTGCCGTTAATTCTCCCATATAAGGAATGATTTTTTCATCCCGAAGAACCGCCAGCAGGGATGACCAGATGTAAATCTGCAATGTTATCGGAAACTTTGCCAATGACTGTTCTATTACGCGCAGCATATTCTGCTGCATCGCTGCATCAAATTTCTGGTAGCTTTCCTTTAACTCCCGCAGCGTTCCTTCTTCATATTCCCCTGTTGCATCCAGCTGCCCCAGTCCTCTTTGTAAAATCCCAAAAAACTGTTCCATATATTTTCTTTTCGTCCTGCGACGATTTCTCCTTATTCTAACCTTGTTTCTTTCCACCGATTTCGTTACAATAGTTATAGTTATTATACTCTATATCCAAGGAAGAGGAAAGTTTATCATGAAAATACTATTCTACCGTTATGGAAGCATTTGCGAACCGGATATTATCGAAGCCATGAAGCATTTAGGGCATGAAGTATTCTGTATTAATCTTGAAATTACCGATAAAAATATTCCCACACAGACAGTCATCAAGCATGTTTCTGATACACTGTTATCATCTTCCTTCGACTGCATTTTCTCAATAAACTTTTATCCTGTTTTATCGGAAATCTGTAATATCATGAAGCTTCCTTATATCTGCTGGACCGTAGACAGTCCTGTCATGGAATTATATTCGGATTCCTATTCGAATGAATGGAACCGTATTTTTCTTTTTGATTCCATGCAATATCAGGACTTTGCGCCATATAACCCGGCTCATACCTTTTTCCTGCCGCTGGCAACCAATGTAAAACGTTGGGATTCCGTTCTTGCTGATTCCAATCCCGATTCTTATAAAAGTGATATTTCCTTTGTTGGATCGCTCTATACGGAAAAATGTCCTTATGATGCCATCAAGAATCCTTCCCCTTATCTCGAAGGATATCTGAATGGAATTATGGATGCACAGGAACAGATTTACGGTGCATTTCTTTTAAATGAATTGCTGCCGGATTCTATTGTCAAAGAATTTATTGACTGTATGCCGGATTATTATATTCCGCCGGAAAAAGCCAGACGGGTTGACCGGGATATCATTGCACAGCAGTACCTTGGCATGAAGGTAACTGCCAATGAGCGGAAGCACCTTTTGTCCCTTCTTGGCTCCCATTTTTCAGTAGACTTATACACCGGAAGTGATGCAGACGCTCTTCCTGTCCACAATCGTGGACGGGTTATGACTTTAACAGAAATGCCTCAGGTCTTTGCCCACAGCAAAATTAATCTGAACATGACCTGCAAATCCATCCGGAACGGTATTCCCCTTCGTGTCTTTGATGTTCTTGGATGCGGTGGCTTCTTACTGACAAATTATCAGAATGATTTAAGTGAATGTTTTACCATTGGAGAAGATTTAGACATCTATACCAGTCCTGATGACCTTCTGTCTAAATGCGAATACTATCTTTCCCATGAAAAAGAACGGATAGAAATTGCCGAAAACGGCTATCAGAAAGTATTAAATCATTATACTTATGAGAAACAGCTTCAGAAAATGTTATCCTCTGCGCGCTCTCTTTAATGAAAGGAACTCTATGAAAATATTATTTCTTGATTCACCGGCTTTTGCCAAAAAAGATATGTTAGAAGCATTTCATAACTGCAACATTGAAACCGATTTATTTATGCACGAGGATTATAATGTCCGCAAAAGTGCTGCCTATGATGCGGCTTTTGATGCTGCTGTAGAAAATACTTCCTACGACTTTGTATTTTCCTTTAACTATTATCCGATTCTGGCCACCTGTGCCCATCGGCATAATCTCCGTTATGTTTCCTATGTTTATGACAGTCCGCTGGTGGCTTTGTATTCCTTTACGATTACTTATCCCACCAATTATATTTTTCTTTTCGATTATCCAATTTACGAAGAGTTAAAGCAGGGGGGCATTGACCGGGTATTCTATCTGCCGCTTGCCGCAAATGCAAAAAGACTTTCCACCATGCAGGCAGCAGATTCTATCCTTGATATAATCTCTTCCGAGATTTCTTTTGTCGGTTCTCTTTATAACGAAGACCACCTGCTTTATGACCGCCTATATCAGAAGCTTCCTGCCTTTACGAAGGGATACCTCGATGCAATTATCGCAGCCCAGCAGCAGGTATATGGTGAATTTCTAATTCCCGGTTTATTAAATGATACCATCTTAAGTGATATGCAAAAATCCGTTCCATATGCGCCTAATGAAGACGGCATCGAAACACCGTGCTATATTTATGCCAACTATTTCCTTGCCAGGAAACTGGCAGAATTAGACCGCACTGCAATCCTAAAAAAGCTTTCCGCAGCGCATCAGGTGAAGCTTTATACCAACAATCCTACTCCGCAGCTTCCCAAAGTTGAAAATATGGGAGCCATTGACTATTATGAGATTATGCCTCTGGTTTTCCAACATTCAAAGATTAATCTTAACATTACATTGCGCAGTATCCAAAAGGGCATTCCTCTGCGGGCATTCGATATTATGGGAAGCGGTGGTTTCCTGCTGACCAATTATCAGGAAGATTTTCTGAATTACTTTGTTCCGGGAGAAGATTTCATTTATTATTCTTCCTATGAGGAAGCAGAAACTTATGCCGACTATTATCTTTCCCACGAAAAAGAACGTCAGCAGATTGCTGCCAACGCCCTTGGTAAAATTTTAGAGGCCCACACCTTTGAGCACCGGATTCAAACCATGTTATCTGTTATAGACGGTCAATAAATTTTTCATGTAAATCTGCTATGAGTCGGTCTACCGCAGATTCATAGCCCTTGTACCAGGCTTTTGCACGATTGCATAAGTCTGGTATTGTTAAATCTGCAGATAATACATCATCCCCAATGGAAAATTCTATTTCACTGTTATAATATAGTAACAAATCCTGCACCGGCTCTTTCTGGATTTCTTCATTGAGATTTCCAAATTCTGTCAGAAGTTTCTTCTGCTCCTCTACATTTCCATCTTTGGATGCCTGTTCTAACTGCTCTGCAACTTTCGTTGCTTTCTTAATATTTTCCTTTACTTCTTCCAGACGCTTCGGCTCTTCCTTTATCTCATTGATAATATCCTGCCGTTCTTCCTCTGAAAATGCCAACGGTACTTCCTGCAATAATTTTTCGAAATCAATTTCTTTCGTGCAGGAATCAATGACTTCTTTTAATGTCATCACTTTTGCGCCTTCTATTTTCGCGCCACCCTCTGTTGCATTGATTACCGTAATATCCTCCGGCAATTTTAAGATTTCATTTTCAATCCATTTCCGGTACATATCCATCTGATAATCCGTATCCAGCATGGTTCCGTCATTACCTTTTACCTGTACGATGACACGTTTCTTCTGGTGCTGCTCATTTTCTTTTTCATCCATCTTCAGACCGCTGTTATAGCTCTGTCCTCCGGTAAAAGCCAAATCCTGACCGATAAATACAATTTTCTTAAAGCCCAGTGCCTTTACCAGTGAAAATGCGCTGGTCGAAATAGAGCCTCCGGTTAAAATATCATCTAAGACATAGCCTTTCTTTTCTATTACAGCCTTTGCAAACATGTTACACGGAAATTCATCATAGAAATGTTTGCCGGTATGTCTCTTTACGATTTCTTCTCTGGATATTGCCTCAAATACAAACGGAAATGTGCTGATATCGATTCCTTCAAAAAAGCGGTCTGCAACTCTTGCGTCTACCGTCATTCCCAAATCCGGTGTAATTCCGGCATTTACTACTGCCCGGAGTGCTGCATCCACCACAAGAATCAATGCTTTTCCTTTCGCCCGCTTCAGTTCCTGCACATTTTTATTTAAGGATGGTCCTGCCGCCACAATAATTGCCGGTACATCACTCAAATCCTCCTCCGCAAGACATTCTTTCAGATAATGGGTATCTGTCTGCCAGAGATAATCATACATATTACTGAGAGCATGCGCCGCAAACTCATCCCGGAAATTATAGATGGTATTCCGATATATTTTCGTCTTATTCATGAAATATATCATAGTCTCTAACATATGTTTACATTCCTTCGGATAAATAGAATCATAATTTGGAAGAATGCCAAGGCGCATCATCCGGATATTGTTAAAGCTGATACCGGATTCTAAATAATCCTGCAGCATATTCTCTGACTCTACTATCAAATACACATTTTTCTTCTTTAAAAGTTCAGTATAATCAAAGGTCTCTAATGTTTTTTGGAAAATAGCAACGGATGGTTCATATACAATAAGTGTCATGGTCTCATCCAGCGTCTGCGCCAATGCTTCTATACTTCTTCCGTCTCCAAATCCCAAAAGAAAGAACACACTGTAGGAGCCTTCTTTTTCAAACTGGCTGACATACTGCATGGATGCTTCCTTTGGATTATATTTACTATTTAACCGGTATTCCAATCCGCCCTTTGTCACAATCGGATAAAGCATTTCATCTTCCGCTGCTTCATAGCGTATCTCTACTGATTGCTCCGGCTGTGCCGTTTCCAGATATTCATGAAGTCTTACATGGTGTTCCCGGATTGCCTGCATATTCTTTTCGTATATCGTCATATTATATCTCCCATCCCATATATCTGCCATATTCATAGTTCAGGCAATCTGCCAGTTCCATGATCTGATGATTCTGATATGCATGAATCAGATGCTCCAATATGGTAACTGCCTGTTCCTGTATTGCTACGTCGGTTTCACCTTTTTCTGTATAATATGTAATTTGTTCTAACAGGCTATCCTTTATCTCCTGAATATGTGCACCAATCCATGGATAAGTTTCCTCCTGCTGGTTCTGATACAGCTTCCGGATTACTGCTTTCATTTCCTCTTGTAACTGACTATACTTTCCTGCTTCCACTTTAGAGTACCTCGTCTTATCTCTTTTCTTCTATTCTACATGATACTAATCTTTTCGTCACTAAGAAAATAATTATCACTACCCGTGTAACAAAGAATGTGCCTTAGCACATTCTCGCGCCTGCGCCATCTAGCTTATACGCCGCAGTGCGCATCCTCGCAGAGCGTTTTTTTACTTTACAGGAAAGCAATTTCCTGTAAAGTAAAAAATAAAGCCGACCCTTTCGGGTCAGCTTTACTTTTATGGTTGAGTACTTATGATTACTGAAGTAAGGATAATACACCCTGAGTAGACTGATTAGCCTGTGCTAACATAGACTGACCTGCCTGAGCAAGGATGTTATTCTTGCTGTATGTAACCATTTCAGAAGCCATATCTGTATCACGGATACGGGATTCTGCTGACTGAGTATTCTCAGATGTGGTATCCAGGTTGGCAATTGTATGCTCCAGACGGTTCTGGATAGCACCCATTGCGGAACGCTGTTTAGAAACAACTTCGATTGCATCCTGAACTGATTTCATGTAAGAACCAGCTTTTGTAAATGTACTTACACTTAAAGCAGCCTTAAGACCAATCTTTGATGCGCACATATTAGCAATTGAGAAGTCGATAGACTGTCCGGAAAGGGCACCTACCTGTAATTTCATCTTGTTTGTTGTTCCAGAGAAAGTACCATCTAACAGGTTCATTGTGTTGAACTGTGTGGTAGACTGGATACGGTCGATTTCAGATGTTAACTGATCCAACTCAGCTTTGATAGCACTTCTATCAACAGTTGTGTTAGTTCCGTTAGCTGCCTGTGTAGCAAGTTCGTTCATACGCTGTAAGATAGAATGTGTTTCATTTAATGCACCCTCAGCGGTCTGTACTAAAGATACACCATCCTGTGCGTTTGAAGAAGCTTTGTTAAGACCACGGATCTGGCTTCTCATTTTCTCAGAAATGGAAAGTCCTGCTGCGTCATCTGCTGCACGGTTGATTTTGTAACCGGAAGATAATTTCTCAGTTGATTTTGCCTGTGCGCTTGTTGTGATACCTAACTGTCTGTTTGTGTTTGCTGCCTGTAAATTGTGCTGTACTACCATAATTAATTCCTCCTTGAATTTAACGTCGCTTCCTTGCGACTACTTGTTTGTTGTTGCAGATATCTTATCGGCCGTACACTCCTCAAATCTATCTGCTAAGTAACAATATCTTGTTTACTTGTTATATATATCGGACGGTTGTCTCGATACTTTATAGTAAATGGAAAATTTTTTTAAATTTTTCCAGTCTACTTCTTATCATCCAGAAATGTGGAACCCGGAGTTCCCATTTTCATCATATTTCTGTAATAGGAATTCACCGCCTGTCTGGATTTCTTTACTTCCTTAATCTGTTTCTTCACGGAAGTAAATTTCTGCTGCATCAATACCTGATTGCGTTTTTCCTGGCTCTGGATTGCAGTACTCTTGTCCATGATTGCGGTAATATCCCGCTTCATCTGAGCAATGTCTTCCGAATATGCCCCTCGGTTCTCTGTCAAATCAGCTCGAACCCGGTCATAAATCTGACTGAATCCGTCATCTAACTTTGATAACTGCTCTACCATATCTGCCTTATGGTTCAGATTTTCTTCCAGTTCATCCGGATCTAAATCCGGATTTTCCAGCATGTCCTTCTGCAATACATTTAATGCCATAATTGTATCCAGCAGTTCTATTTTTTTCGTAAGGCTCTGTTTTAAGATTTCAATATAGCTGTTATTTGCTGTGTGCAAGCTTCATTACCTCTTTCCAAGTATCACGCATGGTGCGAAGGTGTACCAGTACTTCCTCTAAAATTTCTTTATCTTTTTTCATGTTTGCCTCAACCAGACGTTCCTGTAAGTACTTATACACATTTTCAAAGTCCTTTGCAACCGGATACTTATGATTTAAGGTTGCCTGAAACTCTTCTATGATATTTTCTACTTTTACAATATTTGTATGGGCTTTCTGGATATTATTCTCCTCAATTCCCATGATTGCAATATTACAGAATTTGATGGCACCTTCATAAAGCATCAGTGTCAATTCTGCCGGAGAAGCAGTCATAATCTTACTGTTCTGATATGCTGCATATCCATTGTTCATTGTCATCGTGTTACCTCCATGTATTTTCACATTATCACCGGTCTATACCTGTGACTGACATTTATCGGCACTTATGAACCTAAGAGACCTGACAGTGAGGATGTAGACTGCTGTAATTTTGCCAGTGCAGTTTCCATCGCCGCAAATTTCTTATAATAAGAATCTTCCATCGAAGTAATCTTATCTTCCCACTTCTTAATGGTGGTAGTGTAATTGCTATACTCTTTTGCCATCTGCTTATCATTATAAACAGTCATTGCACTGCTCAGAGAATTAGAGCGCATCTTGGTATCAATCTCATTGTATACACCGGTAACAAGCTGCTGCATGAATGCCGTAACTGTATCCGGGTCTTCCTGTAACATCTGTTTTAACTTATTGGTCTTAGAAGAAACCGCTGAATCATCTGCATCACCATCAATATGATAAGCATTTTCCTCATTCTCATCTGCATTGAGATATCCCAGGGTTGAAATACCAAAGCTGGAAAGGCTGTAACTCTTGCCATTCACAGTATATCCCTTATACATGGCACTGGTCATGGAATTTAAAAGATTACCCAGACTGTCATCCCGGCGAAGCAATGCACTCTTTACCTTCTTCTCCCATTCCTCGACTTCAGAATCTGTCATGGCATCTTTTTCTTCCGTTGTCAACGGCTCATATCCTTTGGCAGAATCTGCGTTATAAAGAGAAGTCATCTCATTAATCAGGGAATTATATTCTTTTAAGAAATCTTTTATTTTCTTGTATACACCGTCTACGTCATTCTTTACCGTTACGTTAATCTCGCTACCTTCGGTGGAAGCCAGCGCCTCAATCTTCAGTCCGTTAATGCTGAAGGAGTTAGAGGATGACGTATATTTTGCATTATTTACATAAATCTCTGCATCCTGACCATCTATGCGGGTTGCATCCGTATTGTACTGTGTCTTGTCAGCTGCATTGGCAAGCTGTTTTACCGCATAGGAAATACGTGCCTCTAATGCCGCCTGATCTTCCCCATTATCTAACAGGGCATATTTCTCAAGGACTGCTTTATTATCACTGATAATCTGATTCTGGGCAGTAATACTGTCCTGCTCTTTCGTAATCTTATCATTGTATGCATTGGTAAGTTCTTCTATGGATGCATATTCTGAATCTGCTGCCCCCTTATAAGCATGCTGTACACTGGTAATGAAATCATTCATATCCGCTTTTTCATCAGCTGTCAGGGTGTCATCAGCTGCCTGGGCATCATACTTGTCTACTGCTGCCTTTGCTGCCGCAAATTCTGCAATGGTAACCTGTTTTACATCTTCTCCGGCATTTTCATCCTTCTTCTCAACAAGACCTGCTTTGGCTGCAAGGGCATTCAGGCGGTCTGTACCGGTTGCTTTTTTATCATCTGCGACTGTATCGTCTGCTACAATCAGCTTTCCTTCTGAATCTCTTTTAAAGTTTCCATCATCATCCAATTCATATGTTTTGGATAAATCAGCTTTGGACATAGCTGCCAGTTCATCCAAATCACGGATTTCTCCTGCATTATCAAGTCCCTTATATGCATTCATCATGGTCTCATAGGAAGATGCATAATTTACCTTTGTTGTATAACCGGAAATCTTAGAGCGCGACTGTGTAATGCTATTATTGGCTGCTGAGATTGCATCCTTGGAATTCTGCAGATCCGCAAGAATCTGCGCTATATCCTGTCCATCATACGCTGCCCATGACTTATAATTCTCTGTATTGCTCTTGGAAGCTACCCTCAAGCCCAGTGCCTTTAATGCTGTGCTTCCATTGTCATCTACTCCTGACAGGCTGAAATCATTGGCTGCTCCTGTGCCGGATGCTGCTACATAGATTCTCTGGTTCGTAGCATCATAAGATGCTTTTACGCCTGCGTCATTTAATTTGGAAACAAAATTACTTACGGTTGTATCTGCTGTCACTTCAATAGTGCTGGTCTTTCCGGCAGATGTCACTTCAATCTTTCCACCGGCAAAGCTGTCATCACCCAATAACTCGCTAAGCTTGGTTGCTCTGGTTGTAGAAGCTGCTAACTGGCCGCCGGTAAGATAACCGGACTTTGCCACCTGATTAATCTTTAAGCTGTAGCTTCCGTTTACAGCAGTACCCTCTGCACTGACACTTGCCTTAGTAGTATCCGACACCGACGCCATCTTGGTCTTATACGCAGAACTGTACTTTAAGCTTGTCATGTTACTGTAAAGACTCTTTACCTTTTTATTTAATGTCTTCCATGCATCCTGCTTCCAGGAAAGCTTGGTCCGTGCTTTTACATATGTATTTTTCTTTACATTATATGCAGATACGAGCTGTGTAACAATCGACTCGGTATCCATTCCTGACGCTAATCCTGATACTCGAATTGCCATCTTAAGTACCTCCTATCTCTTCTCGTCTACCATCAGCCCTGCCATCTCCCAGAGCTTCTGTATCATGTCAAGTGTCTTCTCCGGCGGATATTCTTTAATCACTTTCTTGCTCTCTTTATCCACAATCTTAATGGTAACACGATTGGTTCCTTCATGGATGCCAAAGATTGCTTCTGTATGAGCCTGGCTGCGATTGATGCTCTCCACCGCCTTCTTAACCTGTTCCGAGGAAGCGGCAGTTGCTTTTTCTTCTTCTGCTGGATTCTGACCCTGTGCTGCTGCATTTTCTAATACACTGGCATTTTCCTGCTGCATTTCATCTGCACTTGTCTGTAATCCTTCTGTTGTTACTGCGGAACTTTCTCTTATTGTTCCCTGAACCGGAGAACTTCCCTGATACACCGATCCACTGTTTCTGATTGATTCAATTGACATTGCTTACACCTCCATGTGCTTCTTGTCATTTCCGTTTACCATTGTTCTAACTCTTATATCGGTAGAACCCGTAAATTTATTTAGCGGTTACAGTAAATTTTTCAAAGCTTCTAACCCATCGGCTTTAAGAGAAGCTTCATTTTCTTTCTGAATCTGTAAATATACTTCTTTCCGGTATACCGGCACATTCTTTGGTGCTGAGATGCCGATTTTAATCTGGTCTCCTCTGATCTCCAGTACTGTTATCTCAATATTGTTATTGACAACAAGGGATTCTCCCTTTTTTCTTGTTAATGCCAGCATCTTATTCACCTGCCTTCTTCTTTGCTTCTTCTAAAATTTCATAAATTCTGTATCTTACCGGCAGGTCATCCTCTACGATTATCTGACTCGCTTTTCTTGTGTCTGTATTAATTACAATCGGTGCTTTTAAGTTCACTGCAAGTTCTTTGATATTCTGCGGCACGGTAACTGTTACCAGTACATAAAGGTTATCCTCTTTTATGGTTCCAAGATTCTTTAACAATTCCTCTTCCACACTTGGATTATATGTTTCACAAACGAACAGCGGATCCATTACCGGAAATGCTATCTCTGGCTCGTCCATGGACTGTAACCAGGAAATGGATGGTCTGCCCTCTTTTTCTTCATCGAAGATTAAGGTAAACTTCTTCATATCCGGAAATCCAATGATTCCGTCCTCAAATGTTATGATTTTGCTTTCGTCAATTTCTATTTCCCCAAACAATCTTGTTGCTGCTTTCATGCCAGTTTCTCCTTTCTTACAGATAATCCAGTAAAGTCTGTCTTTCTAATTTAGCGGCCGCCTGTAAAGATGCCTGATATGCAGTATAGGAAGAAGTATAGTCAATGATAATCTCTGATAAATCCTTATCCTCATTGTCTGATTTTAACGCCTCTACCGTCTGCTGCTGATTAGACATGCGGTTCTTTGTAATATCAAGCTGCTGTCCCTTGCTTCCCACATCCGTGATTGCAAGGTTTACATCTGACATATAGCCTTCGAATTTCGTCAATCCCCTGTTAAATACTGTCTGCAGCTGATGGTCTGCATAATCTGCCTGTTTCTGGGCAGCAGCCAGACAGCTTTCCAAATATTCCTGGTCGTCCTTTGAGGAATACTGGCTTAAGCCTTTCATTTCCTTAATGTTATCCACTACACTATGTGCGTCAATCGCTGACTGCACAATGGAAGTAAGATTATCTAAATCTCTTGCGATATCAGAATTGAACGCTGTGCTTGCCTGTGTATTTACCACCAGTGTCTGATTCGATGCAATGGTATATTCAATATCCTGCCGGACTCTCTTTCCGTTTTCAAAATTAGTATATTGGATTGGATTAGCTGCATCTGTATTATTGGTACAGTCAAAATAATTCTCCGGTCGTAATTCTCCTTTGGAAAATCCGGTCTTATCATAATTTACAGAAACCGTTGCTCCGAATGATTTCAGATTTGATGCCAGCGTTTTTCCCATCAGGAATTCACCGGTGTCTTTATTAAATACGATGTCATTATCTGCTATTGCATAAGAAGACGCTTCTAAATCACTGGTGGTAACAGTGGTAACATTCAGCTCTTTCGTGGTCATCTGTCCGGTTGCTGTGTCTTTATAACTGTAACTGATTTTTCCACCAGTAATATCGGTAATATTATCATAGGAAAGGCGCAATCTGTGCAGTGTAGTATTCTCCGGTGTACCCGGTGCTGTCTTTGCAGCTACGTCTGCAGCTGTCGGGGTCTTAACATTTCCATAGGAATAATTATATTCTTCGATTTTATCTGCGGATAAATACTCGCTGATATTATAAGCCTCTTTGCTGTCTGCCTGGAATGTCAAGGTTGAATTCGTCTTATAACCGGTAAATACCGTTCTTCCCGCATAATCTGCATCACCTTCAGAATAAATCTGGTCACTTAAGGACTGTAACTGTTTTAAAATAGTCTTACGGTCTTCTTCCGTCGGCGTTCCATTGGCTCCTGCATCACACTGGGTGTGAATGGTAGTCAGCAGCTTTATCATGTTAGTAAGAGAGGTTTCGGTAACATCTAACCATGCCTCTGCATCAGGAATATTTTTTTCATAATACTGATTAATCTGGCTTAAACTGCTGCGCAGCCGAAGTGCACGGATAGCAATAACCGGGTCATCGGATGGCCTGCTGATTTTCTTCTGTGATGTCATCTGATTATTCAATGTATTCACATTGGTCTTGTTTCCATTGATATTTATTTTGGTATTGCTCATGATCATGTTATTGGTTACTCTCATTCTAACAAACCTCCTTATACTCCGGTCTCTAAGATTAATCTGTCATACATCTCTGCCATAACAGAAACCATCTTGGATGCCAGATTGTATGCATTCTGGAATTTTACTAAGTCCAGTGCTTCTTCATCTTCATCTACACCGGATACCGACTGTCTCTGCATATCGATAGTCGACTCTATATTGGAATAATTCTTGCTGAAAAGCTCCGCTTCTTCTGTATCTACAGAAATATCCGAAAGCAGACACTGTAAGAAATCATCTGCCCCCGTTCCACGGTAAAGCTTGGTATCACTCTCTAATTTCTTCAAGCTATCCAACAATGTATATTTATCCACACCATCGGTGTACTCTGACCTGGTTACTGCTGCAAATCTTCCCGGGTCTGTTATGGACTCTGAATTTACAGCAAAGTTTAATGCTGTCAGCTGATAATAGGTATTGGAACCGGAGGATATCTGTGTATCTGTAAAATCATATTCTCCGCCTAAAGCTCTCTTTCCTACAAAGAAGCTTCCCATTTCTTTTCCATTTAAATCTACTGCCGGATCAGCTGCGTCTCCACGTTCAATATCATTAAATGCTTTGGTAAAGCTCCTTAAGAACTGGTTCATCTGGGACATATAGTACGGGATTCCCATGGCATCCACACTCTTTCCAATGCTGACACTTTCTCCTAAGAACTTGCTTCTCTGGGATGCATTTAACTCCTGTTTTAATGTAAAAGTATAACTTCCATCTGCATTCATGGTAAAATCGGAATAAAGGTAATCATTGTTTAATACGGTTATGATTCCCTGTTCTGCAATGGATAATTTCTCTACATCCGTCATAGATGGATTCTTTACGGTAATCTGTGTTACAGTTCTTCCATCTACCACAGTATTCTGGATACTTCCGGCTTCTGTTCCTATTTTACCGGTAAAGTTCTCTGCATTATTTCCATCCCTCATTTCAAACAAAGCTCTTAAGCTTCCACCCATGGATGCACTGGCTGCATTGAATTTTACTCCGGTATCTGACCAGGTCAGGTCGTATAATCCATCAATATCAGTCTGGTTAATCTTCTGCTCTCTCGCTTCATAAGAAAGGGTACGGTAATCGTATCCGTCCACCATGGTCTGTCCATTGATTTTCACGGTGTATTTATTAATTCCAAGATCCATATCCGGATAGTTACTGTTGGTAATCGGCACTTCTGATATTTCAACTGGAACAATTGCGGAAAGTTCATCCACCAAAAGTGCTCTCTTATCTCTCAGCTCATTGGCATGTCCACCATTGATTTCCACCTGATTAATCTGCTTATTAATCAATGCAATTTTCTCTGCAATGGAGTTTACATTATCTACAGTAGACTTAATCTCATTGTTTAAGGTTCCCTGTAATTCCTGAAGGTTCGTAGCAACTCCGTTAAAATAGGTAGCAAGACTCTGGGCGCTTCCGATAAACTGCTTTCTTACATTCTCATCAAAGTTCGTATGCTGTGTGGTATCCAGATTATTAAACATGGTTTTTAATAATGTGGAAAAACCCTTTTCCGTATCATCATCTGTAAAATATGTCTGAATCTGTTCCATATAGTAAAGACGTTTCTGATACAATCCAAGGTTTCCATTATTATTCCAGTATTTCGTGTCATAATAGCTGTCCCGGAGTTGTGTGACAGAAACCGCATTTACTCCGGTTCCGGTGGTTCCGTATTTTGCATTGACACGCATTCCCTCACCGGCTTCTTTATTCGTTACCTGTTTACTGTAACCTTTGGTCTGTACATTGGATACGTTATTGGCAGCAGTATTTACAGATGCCTGAAATGCATTTAATGCAGATGCTGCTATATTTAATCCAAAAAATTGTGACGGCATATTCCCACCTCTTCTATATTACAATCCGTTAATTAATGTCTCTATCATGTCACTTACCACATTCATAAAACGGCTGGCTGCATTGTAAGCATTCTGGAACTGAATCATACTGGTCAGTTCCTCGTCAGAAGAAACTCCGATTACCTGCTGACGCTTATTATCAACGGTATTTACCGTGTTATTCAGTGTCTCTGACATGGTATTGTAAACAGAACCTGCTGTTCCTGTTTCACCAATCATCTGTGCATAATATTCCATAAAGGTACATTTACTGGTAGCATTCGGATTCAAAGAAATCTCACTCTTCTTCCACATCTCTGTAAATGCGGTACCAAGCTGCTGCGCTACCTGTTTATTATTACTATCCTGTGTCAGATGCGGGATGTAAGATGGCTGGCTGATAATTTCATCATTTACCTTAAGGCTGGACAAGGTATACATTTTAGAAATATCTGTTGCACTTTCCTCATTGTATACATAGTATGTCCTGGTATTTCCAGCCGCATCCGTTACATTCACCTCTGTATAGCGATCCGTTCCTACCCTGGAAAATAGCTCCTGTGGCGGAAGCTTTCCATCACTTCCTACTGCGCAGTTATCTGTATCTAAAACTTTCATCCCCTGTGTAATGGTAAACGCATTTCCATCTGCTGTTGTTCCGGTTAAATCTGTGCCGGCATATTCTACATTCGGACAGAAGATATCATTGATTGCTGTAACCAGTTTATGTACCAGCTGGTCTAATTCTGCTTCTGTAGAAAGCATTACAGACATTCCTGCATCATCATTATATTCCTGACGGGATTTTCCTTCTATATCACGGTAATCTGCCACATAATTTCCACGCTGCATTACCAGTGCCTTCAATTCTCCGATGTCGGTGTTATAAGCAGATGAAATATCTACATTAAAGTTAAATACATTGGCTGTCTGTCCACGATTCGTATCTGACATCTGCGGCCAGTATGGTGTAATATAACCGGTCTCGTCATCTACGCTTTTTCCCATCTCATATACCTGGGCACGATTTACGAAATCAACACCTTCTATTGAAACAAATACAGTTCCATCGTATTTCTCATCATAGTCGATATGAACCAGACCTGCCAGTTCGTCCAGTGCGTTATCCCGCTGGTCTCTTAATTCCATTGCAGTCTCGACTCCACCAGCCTCGATTTTTACAATGTTTTCGTTTAAATCATAGATTTTCTTTCCCAGTTCATTAATCCGGTCAATATCTTTGGAAATTTTTGTATTTAAATTATTCTGATAGTTCTGTAAACTTGTGTAAACGGCTTTCGCCCGTCTGATAAACAGACTCGATTTCTGCATTACAAGGTTCTGGTTTACCGAATCAGACGGATCTTCGGAGAACTCTTCAAATGCAGTATATAAAGACGAGATACTATCCTGGAATGTTTCTCCCTCCAGCTCCTGAAAATAAGTATAAATTTCATTTGTTGCAGAGTAGCATGCGGAATAAAAAGACTGTCTTCCAGTCTCTGTACGATATGATTTATCTAAAAATATATCTCTTGAATGAATGACATCTGCAATGCTTACACCAAGTCCGGACTGCTGATTACTGATTGCTGCATTTTTATCAAATGTATTGTAATGGCGGTCCGCCTGAATGGCCTGCTGGCGCACATATCCGGTTGTGTCAACATTCGCAAGGTTATTTGCTGTCGTATTCAAGGCATTCTGGCTTGTCCGAAGTCCAGAAGAACCAATATATAAACTTCCCATTCCATTTGCCATGGTACTTTTCCTCCTGCCTACTGTTTCGTGTCAAAAGCGCTGCTTCCTAACAAATCTCCGGTATTGTATGCAGATTTGTTATAATTTGCCGTTTCCGGTGCCTGTCGCAGGCTCTTAAACAAGGTCAGGTCAAACTCCACCATCTCTAAGGACTGTTTTATCAGTGCCTGATTCTGTGTGTTTAGCTGTGCCATTTCCTTTAACGTCCTGTGAAGTTTACCCCGAAGTGAAATAAGGCGGCTTTGTTCTTTTGGCTGTGATTCCAGTATCTGTATCATGGTCTCAATGGTAAAATCATCCTTTGATTTACCCAGTACATCTGCCATATCCTGTAAGATAGTTCTGCGGCGCACTTCATATCCATGAAGCACATCTGTCATTTCCTGCTCCATTGCAGTAATTTCTTCCAACCTCTTTACATTTCCGGCAACCAGTACATCTGTCTTCTCTTTTGAAAGAACAATCAACTCCTGATATTGTTTATCTTCCTGCAGAAGTACATCTGCCAAATCCTCCATCAAACTAGCCACGGCTTATCCTCACTTCTTACTTCTTCATTTCGTTATATTTTGCCAGTAACATACTTGCAAAATCTCCGGAATCCACATCATATTTTCCTGACTGGACACTTGTTTTCAGTTCTGCTACTTTATCTTCCCTGATATCCGAAGCTTCTGCGACTGCCTGTTTTGCGATCTGGTAATCTCTTCCCAACTGGGAAATCTGCACTTCATCCCTGCCTGTGCTTACACCATATGGCTGCTGTACTTTACCAGTCTTACTTGTTTTATATATGGATGCAATCTGGTTATAAGCTTCTATACGCATAACGGCATCTCCTTTCTTCCTTGAAATGATTCGCATTTCTGTTGTCTAATCTATTTATCGGACGTTTCTTTGGAAAACTTAGTGCAATTTTAAGAAAATATTTTTTCCTCCTGTTACCGGTCTGTAGTGCCTGCAGCAGCTTCTTGCGTAAAATAGCCCCGGCATCTTGATATGTACCCAGAATCCTGGACACATATTTATGAACTAGGCTGAACACATGGATGCTATCCTGTATTGTA
>NZ_JAOQKI010000011.1:0-98156 GCF_025567465.1 Roseburia amylophila | reverse complement strand
AGGGGCTGTAAAAAAACTCCCCTAGAAAAAAATCGCCCAGACCGTGAGGTCTGAGCGTTTTTTTGGTATAATTAATTATGCTACTAACTAACAACACCAATGGTAATTATACTATGCGTCAGCTGAAATTACCATTAGAAATTGAAAAATTGATCGATATTTCTGATCCGGTATATACTTTTTGTGAGGTTATGGATCACATTGACTTATCAAGATATTTTGTAGAGAAAGGCTACAAAACAGGTCGTCCAAGATGTGATGTTCAAAAACTTCTTAAAGTTATACTTTTTGCATTTATGGAAAACGGCATCTGTTCTTTACGAGAGATTGAAAAGCTCTGTCATAATGACATTCGCTACATGTATCTTCTCGATGGCATGAAAACGCCTTCCTTTGCTACATTTGGGAACTTAATCCGAAATGAACTAACCGATTCTGTTGAACAGATATTTGCAGACATTAATTCATATATTTTTACAAGAGAGCACGTAGACCTGCAGCACACATACATTGACGGAACAAAAATCGAAGCAAATGCCAATCGGTATACCTGGGTATGGAAAAAATCCTGTGTAAAAAATCGCCAAAATGTTTTTGATAAGATTTCACTTTTGATTGATTCTATGAATCAGGAAGTACTTGGATATTTCGGAATAAAATTTGAAAAACGAGAAGCTTACGCAATTGACTACGTCTCTGAATTACTTACGATATACAAAGAAACAACCGGACTGGATGAAACTTCTTTTGTTTCCGGACGTGGTCATAGAAAAAGCATTCGGCAAAAGCAATGCGAAGAACTGAAAGAATATCTGGAACGTTTAAAATCCTATGCATATCACATCGAGACCTGTGGAGAAGAAAGAAACAGTTATTCGAAAACAGATCATGATGCAACTTTTATGCGTTTAAAACGTGATTACATGGGAAACGATCAGCTGCTTCCTGCCTACAACCTTCAGGCAGCCATCTGTGATGAATACATAGCCGTAATCGACGTAAAACCATATGCATCCGATATGGAATGCTTTGTACCTTTGATGGAAAAATTCAATCGCACATATGGTCATTATCCGAAATATCCGGTTGCTGATGCCGGATACGGTTCTTACAATAATTATCTTTATTGCGAAGAACACAGCATGGAAAAATACATGAAATTTACCATGTACAAAAAAGAAACGACTGACAAAAAATACCATGAAAATCCGTATCGGGCTGTAAACTTTACAAAAGATGCTGATGGAAATCTCTTATGTCCAAACGGTCGAAAATTCATCTTCAAGAGAACACAGCATGTGAAATATAATAAATATGGAAGAACAGAAGAATTATACGAATGTGAATCATGTGAAGGGTGTGCGCATAAACAAGAATGCTGTCCGAAAGCACACAAAAACCGAACGATCCGAATGAATCAGGAATTAACTGCTATTCATCAAGAAGTGCTGCAAAATCTTGAATCCATACATGGTGCTCTATTGAGAATGAACCGAAGTATTCAATCCGAGGGAACTTTTGGTGTATTAAAGTGGGACAAATCGTATAAAAGATTATTCCGGAGAGGCGAGAAAAATGTAATTCTCGAGCTCACACTGATTTCATGTGGATTCAATCTTTATAAATATCATAATAAAAAGCAACGACAGACGAAAGCTGCATAAAACTCAAGTATGATTAACTGAGCTTTATTAAATGCACCATTTTTTATACCCAAAGATGCAGACGTGATCAAAAATAGAAAAATTCATACAAAGAAACGCCAAAACCGACATTTGCCGGAGTTGGCGTTTCTTAATTAGGGACTTATTTTACAGCCCCTTTTTTACGCGAGTAGCGAGAAAAATCGCATGCTTGCGTGCAGATTTGGCGAGCACCGCGATAACTCGAGAAACTCGCAAAGCGTGTTTCTCGTAGTTGCAAGTGGCTTAAAAATGATTTAATCGTCTTCACCATTCATCCAGCTATCAAATTTTTCTAATACTTTATCATAGGTCTGCTGGGAAATATCAGGAAGCTTTCCACCCCAGGCTTTGGTAGCCTGATCGAAGCCCTTTTTAAAAGCATCTGCTAATTCCTGGGCTTTGGACTTATCATTACCGGATAATGCTTTTGCAAAATCTAAAATACGGTCAGAGGTCTGGTTTACACCCCAGTATCCGTCTTCTGCAATATCAGCCTGTGCCTGAGCCTTTACATCAGCAGAAACGGTGAAGTTACCGCCTGCAAGGAAAGACCACATATCATCGGCTTTGCCAATGGCTGCGCCCTGTTTGCTCATCATCTGTTCTACAATTCCGCGAAGCTGTGAAATACGGCTGTCAGAATCAGCTTTCATCTTTGCAATGAGAGCAGAGTTCTGTGTCTTTTGGGAAGAACTGCTCTTGTCACTGGAGCCTTTTTCATAGATAACACCGGTAGAGGTGTCATTCTTCGAAGATTCGGTCTTCTTAGAAGAAACTTTGGAATCTGTGGCAACAGTGGATGCAGCAGATACATAATTGTTAATAGAATTAATTGCCATAATCTTAACCCTCCTTGGTCAAATGCTTACTAAGTATCCATTCTTAGTCTTATTCATATATTTTATCGGTAAGAATGGGACAAAATATAAGAGGAAGAATTGACCTTTTTTAGAAAAAATGATAACATAAATTTGTATCATGTATACAAAATACAGGAGAAAAACAATGGACGAACTTGCAGTAAAAGCACTGGCAAAAATAAATCTTGGATTGGACGTATTACGTCGGAGAGAAGATGGGTATCATGAAGTAAAGATGGTTATGCAGACCATTCATTTATATGACCAGCTTCATCTTAAGAAAATAGAGTCTGGCATACATTTAGAGACAAATCTTGGATTTCTTCCGGTAGATGAAAGTAATCTGGCTTACCGGGCAGCGAGACTTATGAAAGAAAAATATCAGATTGAAGAAGGCATTGATATCCGGTTGAATAAGCGGATTCCTGTTGCTGCCGGGATGGCAGGTGGAAGCACGGATGCCGCAGGTGTTCTTTATGGAATCAATGAATTATTCAATCTTGGAATAAAGCGGAAAGAACTGATGGAGCTGGGCGTTCAGATTGGGGCTGACGTACCGTATTGCATCATGCGTGGTACAGCTTTGGCAGAAGGCATTGGAGAAAAATTAACTTCACTGCCACCGATGGTGAAGTGTCCGGTAGTGATTGCCAAACCGCAGGTCAGTGTATCTACTAAATATGTCTATGAGAATCTGAAGCTGGATGAGCATACACAGCATCCTGACATTGATGCCTTAATACAGAATATCCGCACAAAGGATTTGCCGGCAATTGCAGGTAGTATGGGAAATCTTTTAGAAACGGTTACTGCAAAAAAGTATCCGGAGATAGAGAAGATAAAAGAACTGATGCGGGAAAATGGTGCATTGAATGCCATGATGAGTGGAAGTGGCCCGACAGTATTTGGACTTTTTGATGAACTGGAAACGGCAAAAATGGCAGCAGCGATTGTACGTCAGAGCGGGCTCGCAAGGCAGGTCTTTGTAACAGATATTTATAATAATAGAAGATAAGAACATGCTCTTTATAAAAAAGGGTTGGAGGGTTAATATATGACAGATAATCTGGAATTAAATATGAATGCATATCTTCCTTTGCGAGATGTTGTATTTAATACACTTCGTGAGGCAATATTAAAAGGAGAATTAAAACCGGGTGAAAGACTGATGGAGCTGCAGCTGGCATCTAAGCTTGGAGTCAGCCGGACTCCGATTCGTGAGGCCATCCGGATGTTAGAGCAGGAGGGGCTTGCTGTAACCGTACCGAGAAGAGGAGCCGAGGTTGCCCGCATGACAGAAAAGGACATGGAAGATGTGTTACAAATCCGGGCAGCTTTAGATGAACTGGCAGTGCAGCTTGCAACAGAACAGATTACAGATGAACAGTTTGATGCATTAGAACAGGCAAGACAGAATTTTGAAAATTCTTTAAAAAGTGATGATGTAAAAGAAATTGCACAGGCAGATGTAGCATTTCATGATGCAATTTATAATGCTACCGGAAATGCAAAACTGGTATCCATGCTGAACAATCTGCGGGAGCAGATGTATCGTTACCGTGTAGAATATTTAAAGGACGAGACGATTTATCCGAGATTATTAAAGGAACATAAGGATATTGCAGAGAGTCTTCGCAGGAAGGACAAGTCCCGTGCTTCAGAAACCATGCGGGAGCATGTGAAGAATCAGGCAGAAGCAGTCAAAGATATGATCCGTCAGCAGGAACAAGACTAATAGCATAAAGAAACAGGAATAAAAAAGCAAAATACGGAAACACTAAGGACAGACCGCACAGGGTCTGTCCTTTTTGCATATGTACAGGTGACTGGAAAATCGCATGCTTATATGCAGAGCTGGCGGACATCCGATACTATAAAAATTATGCCAAGGAGTTGATTTATGCAGCAGAAAGAAGAGAAAATCGCAGGGCACACTGCAAAGCATATCGCAGGACACACCGCAGAACATACAACAGAACGTAATGCAGAATACAATGATGAAATTACAACCAGTTTGCAGGAAAATGCTGCACGTTTTCAGAAGATATTTTCCGGGTGTGCAGATATTAAAATGCGAACCATGAAGATTGGACAGAAGCAGCAGATTGCGTGTATGGCAGCATACATAGAGGTAACCGGTGGTGGAGCAATTTTTGAGAAATCTCTCGTTGGCAGGCTTTTAAACGAATTGTGTCATTATAATGAAAAAGAAGTCTATGAGCGGCTGTCGCAGAATGCCCTTGGCTTATCGGATGTTACGCCCTTTGATACTTTTTCGGATGCAGCAGCAGGTCTTTTGACCGGAGATACCATTCTATTTATAGACGGCTATGATAAAGCGTTAAAGATTCCGGATAAGGGATACCCTTCTATGGGAATTTCAGAAGTAAATTCAGAAAAGGTAATCCGGGGCTCTAATGAAGGATTTACCGAGTCCGTAAAAGCGAATACGGCATTAGTACGTAAAAGGATTCGTTCTCCGAAAGTAAAGGTAAAAGAGAAAAAGATAGGGCTGCGCAGTAAGACCAATGTGGATTTGATGTATATGGAGGATTTGATTTATCCCGGAGTTTTAGAGGAGGTAGAAAAGCGGCTTGACGGATTTGAAATTGACGGAGTCTTAGACAGTGGAATCATTGAACAGCTTACAGAAGAAAAATGGTATTCTCCATTTCCGCAGTTTCAGACTACACAGCGGCCGGACCGGGCAGCTATGGCAATTTTAGAGGGAAGGGTAGTGCTGATTGCGGATAATTCACCAATTGCACTGATTCTGCCGACGGATTATAACTCCTTCATACAGACCAGTGATGACTATTACAACCGCTGGGAAATTGCATCATTGGGAAGAATTTTACGTTTTCTGGCTTCTTTTTTTGCCATGACATTACCGGGACTGTATCTTGCGGTCTGTAATTTTCATACACAGATACTGCCGACGAAATTGCTGTTATCCTTTGCTGCAGCAAGACAAGGAGTGCCGTTTCCCGGGGTGGTAGAGGTGCTTTTGATGGAATTATCCTTTGAACTGTTGCGGGAAGCAGGCGTACGCCTTCCGGGAGCTATGGGGAATACCATAGGAATTGTCGGTGGGCTGATTATTGGACAGGCGGCAGTGGAAGCAAATCTGGTCAGTCCTATCGTGGTAATTGTGGTGGCATTTACAGCACTGTGTTCCTTTGCGGTACCCAATGAAGAATTTGCAACAGCATTTCGCATCTTGAAATTTTTCTTTATTGCCATGTGTGCGTGGCTGGGCTTTTTCGGCTTTTTGATGGCTTTACTTGCGGTACTCATTCATCTGTCGCATCTTAAGAGTTTTGGCATTCCATATCTGATGCCCTTTGTAGGCGCAGATGTAACGGATTATCAGGATGAGCGGGACAGTCTGCTGCGTCTGCCATTATATCAACTGCGGCACAGACCGGTTTTTGCGAGACGCCACAATCGTCTGCGGCTTAGGAGGAAAAAGTAATTATGTTTTCAGAGAATCAGAAAATATCAGAGAGGCAGATGGCAAGGCTCCTGATTTTTGATATGTGCGGAATCAGTACGTTGCTGCTTCCCGGACTGTTAGGAAAAATGCTTGGGACAGACGGCGTATTTGCCATATTGCTGGGAGCAGTGCCGGTGTATCTATTTACCTTTCTTCCAGAGCTGCTACAGGAAAAGCGGAAAAACAGTAATACCAGAAATGGCAGTAATACCAGCAATATCAGCAATATCGGGAAAAGTTATCCGGAGATTTTAAAAAAACAAGGCAATGGTTTTATTCGTATTTTTGCATTGTTAGTCTATACAGTCGAGGGAATTCTGCTGGCGGGCTATGGCTTATTTCTTTTAAGTGACCTGATGGTGAGTGAATTGTTAAAGAATAGTTCATTTGTGCTGGCAGCAGTTTTACTAATGCTTTTATGTGGCTATGGAATCTGGCAGGGCATCGAAGGGCGTGCCCGGGTGTATGAAATCCTGTTCTGGTTTGTATTTCTTCCACTTATTTTAATGCTGCTTCTGGCAACAAAGGATGTCAATACGATTTACTGGACTCCGGTAATGGTACATTCCTGGGGAAACTTTGTTAAAGGGACAGCGGCAGTTGTGCTTCTGTATGGCACAATGGCATTTGTTTTGTTTTTACAGCCCTATCTTGCAGAAAATGTCCGTGTAGGACGAACATGCCGGAAAAGCCTTTGTGTTACAGTGATTTTTAATGCTGCAATCTATCTGATTACGCTTGGCATCTTTGGCAGTGGCATGCTGCCGAAAATGAAATATCCGGCAATTACATTAATGAGCATGATAAAACTGCCAGGCGGTTTCTTCGAACGGCAGGATGCCTTTATGGTAGCAATCTGGTTCTTTACAATTTACGCATTTATCAATACCGGAATGTTTTATGCCTCGGATTTGCTGAAAGCTGTATGGCAAAAGGAAGGGCGCCAAAAAGCGGATGGGAAAAATGAAGCGATTCCGGGAAAAGCCGATGCGAAAAGTATAGAAAAATTGATAATACCAAGTGTAATGGTTCTTACATTTGCAGTCACATTACTTTTTTACCGGCTACCGGAGTGGAAAATAATGTTTATATGGATTCAGGCAATTGCATTTCTTCCGTTGACGGTAATTCTTCCGCTGTGCATTGGAGAGATAAGTAAATGCCGGGAAAAGGGATAGTGAAAAAGGATAGCGGAAAAAATGGTGGAAAGGAGCAGCAGTATGAAAAATAGGATCGTGACAATTGTTTCCATGATATTTTTGGCAGTCTTATGCTTTGGCGGCTGTGGAAATACAGAGTTGGAAGAACGGAATTTTCCATTGGCAGCAGCAGTGACTTTGACAAAGGAGAACTATCAGATGGCATTTGGCTTTGAGCAGCTTAAGGATGTGGCAGATGAGAAAAGCGAAAAAGAGAATACATCGGTACTTCTGGCGGAAGGAAAAGACTGCATGGAGCTGTTTTTGCATGCAGATGGGGAAAATCCTGGAGAGATGGATTATAACCATTTAAAGGCATTGATTCTAAACCGGTCGCTTTTAGAGGATGAAAAGCGGCTGGGGGCATTTCTTGGGTATCTGGAAGAGGAAAATCTTTTTTCGAGGAATACGCTGCTTTTTGTTACGGAGGATGAACCGGATCAGGTGATGGAGATGGATACAGTTTTAAAAGAGCCGGTAGGAACTTATCTGAATGAAAGAATTGCCTCGGATGAACGTTTTAAGGACAGTGAGGCAGTTACCCTGGGCAGCCTGTTCCGGATATGGGAAAATGAGAACGAAAATCTGTGGATTCCCTATATTAACTGTGCAGAAGATAAAATGATACTGGAAAAATATTATCTGATGCAGGGCAGGATGGCAGCAGGCAAAGTGGACCGGGAAACGGGAGAACTGGCTTTGCTCTCAGAGCAGAAGATGAAAAGCTACAGCATTTCACTTGAAGATGCAGAAAGTGTAACACTTAGCAATTTATGCTGCAGCT
Source organism: Roseburia amylophila (assembly GCF_025567465.1). Lineage (NCBI taxonomy): Bacteria > Bacillati > Bacillota > Clostridia > Lachnospirales > Lachnospiraceae > Roseburia > Roseburia amylophila. Next base: position 90,132 of record NZ_JAOQKI010000011.1, on the reverse strand, counting down.
ATGCTTTTACGGAGCAGAATGGCCAGGTGACGGAAACCGTTACAATAAAGGCGGATGGAAAGTATCAGGGCAACAGGGAACTGCTGCAGAAAACAAAGCACAGGGATGAAAAATTGGAAGACCTTCATACAGACAGTCAGGATGAAAATGCACTGCTGGAAGTGGAAGCAGAAATAGAGCAGACTTTGGAAGAAAAGATGGATGCCATGACAGAAAAATTGCAACAGAATCAGAATGCAGATGGAACAAACAGTTATTATAAATTAGGGGCATATGCAAGGGATATTTATTTGCAGTTTCAGAAGGATTGGAGCGGTTACCGGAAAAACCTGACAGTGGAATATCATTGGGATGTCACGCTGGTGACATCTCCGTAGGATGCTGGACACCCGGTTACACTGGTAACATTTTTGTAAGATGTCTGGTTCTGGTGATGCTGATGGCAGCCGCTTAGTTCTTAAGTTAATTTATTAATTTGACTTAGATTGGGCAAAAACAGAAAGATTACATTACTTTTTGCCCAAAATGAGTTGCAGAAGGAAGCATAGTCTTTGTTATTTGCTTCTGATTGGGTAAAAAGACTTCATTTTTCTAGAATCTTACCCAAACCGAGAGAACTTCGGAGATAACAGCAGAGGAGATTGGGCAAAAAAGATTCATTTTTCTAGAATCTTACCCAAATCATCTTCACCAGCAACCTTCGCGGGAAAAATTGCAACCACAGCCACATCCCCAAGAGGAAGTCGCAAACTCAACCGTGTCCCTAAAAAGAAAAGTTACAAGCTCAGCCGCATCCCACCAAGAAAAATTTACAACCCCACCACATTTCTACATAAAATTTTCTCCCCCAAAAAGTTATCAAAATGTATAGAAAAAATTTTTTCGGTTATATTCCAGATAGAAAGTCAGAATGGTATGGCTAAAGAAAGCGTAGCAAGGAAAAGAAGAAACAAGAAATCAGAAACATGAAAAGGAGTTTTACCATGAAAGAATATAACCGAAAAAAATTGTATTTAAAAAGAGCGTTGTTCTATGGCATGCTGTTATTACTGTTGGTATTTACGGTGGACAGTGCGAAAAAGGCTTATGAGGGGCGAAGAATGCAGGAGGACATTGCAGAAAAGATTCTGCGTTTCCATGTCAGGGCAAACAGTGATGGGGAAGCAGATCAGGCACTGAAGCTTAAGGTGCGGGATGCTGTTGGAAAAGAAATGGGAGAACTTTTGCAGGATGCTAAGACAGCCGAAGAAAGCAGCCGGATTGCAAGAGAACACTTCCCGGAAATTATACATATTGCAAAAGAAGTCATCCGGCAGGAGGGCTATGATTATCCGGTAGAGGTGAAATTATCTTCCGTGGAGTTCCCGGTAAAGACCTATGGCAGTTATACGTTCCCGGCGGGAACTTATCAGGCACTGGAAGTGATTATCGGAGCAGGCATGGGACATAACTGGTGGTGTGTCATGTATCCGAATATGTGCTTTGAAGGAAGTGTCTATGAGGTTGTGGATGGTAAATCAGAAAAGGTATTGAAGGATACCTTAAGTGAGACGGAATATCAGTCTCTGATGGAAGAGAAGAATTATAAGATTTCATGGAAATGGCTGGATTTCTGGGATAAATAGTGCTATACTGACCTGGATTTCTATAGAAGGAGCGGATTAGATGACAAAAGATGTAATTGTATCAATCAGCGGATTACAGATGCCGGCAGAAGGAGAAGCAGAGCCGGTTGAAGTGATTACAGTAGGGGATTATTACCAGAAAAACGGAAAACATTATGTGCTGTATGAAGAAGTAAATGAAGGTTTTGAAGGAAGCACAAAGAATATAATCAAGATGCAGGAAAACTGTATTGATATTACAAAAAAAGGAGTTTCCAATGTACACATGGTCTTTGAAAAGAACCGGAAAAATATGTCTTATTATGGAACGCCATTTGGAAATCTTCTGGTTGGAATTGATGCAAAGGATATTAAAGTGGAAGAGACAGAACATTGTATTGATGTGCAGATAGATTATGCATTGGAGGTAAACTATGAGCATCTGGCAGACTGTACCATTAAGATGAAGATTGCATCAAAAGAAAAAGGCGAATTCAGTCTTGCGTAGCTGGATGTATAAAAATAGAGCTGGGTGAAAACCCAGCTCTATTTTTATTTTATTTACCAGCTTTTTCTTTTAATTTTGCCATAAAGCCTTTTTTCTTTTTGGCAGGTGCTTCGATAGGACCACGCATTCCTTTTACTGCGGTAATGTAAAGCCCGCTGACAGTAGCTTTTACTTCCTTCTTAACCGGAACGGAATCAAAAATCTGTCCGTCACAGATTAAAGTCATAACCTTTGGACCAACCTTTGCTTTGACGATTGGAAGTTTGGAACGGCGGAGCATTTTCGGAGTCTGGGCAATGACATTTGCCGGAAGACCGGAATCTTTAAGCCGCATTTTCTTCTTATCGATAATCAGCATGGAAATGGTCTGTGCTGCTGCTGCAATCTGGGCATCCTGTTCTTCTTTCTTTTTCTGAGCTCGTTTGCCCACAAAATAAAGAACAATCAGGGCAATAATCATAATAATCAGTATTGTTAATAATACAATCGCAAATTTTGGCACGATGAAAACCTCCTTAAGTAAAATCCAAATATGATTGTATCATTGATTGGCAGGATTGACAACCTGCAAATGCGAAAAATTCTATGAAATGCTTTTATTTTCGGTGAAAATGTGGTATCTTTAGAAAGTATGACTGACTGGAAAAATCCAGCCTTTGAATGAAAGACAGAAGGGAAATAAATATGAAGAAGAAAATAGTAGCAGTATTGTTATGCCTGACACTGGCATTTTCAGTAACTGGCTGTGGAAAAGACAAGAAAAGTGAATCGGTAGAGAATACAGAGAGCACAGAAGTGGTATCCAGTGCGGCAATTGATTTTGATCCGCTTGATTATGTGGAACTGGGCGATTATATGGGATTGTCAGTAGCTTTGACAGAAGATTATTCCGTAAGTGATGATGATGTGAAGACTTTTATTGAGAATAGCGTAATTACCAACTATCCATACTATGTAGATACGGATAAAACAGTGGTAGAGGATGGAGATGCTGTAAATATCGATTATGAAGGATTAAAAGATGGTGTGGCATTCAGCGGTGGAACTGCAACAGATACGGTCTTAGAGATTGGAAGCAATACGTTTATTGACGGCTTCGAAGAAGGACTGATTGGTGCAAAAGTAGGGGATAAAGTAACCTTGAATCTTACATTCCCGGAAAGCTATAAAAATACAGACCTGGCAGGACAGGCGGTTGTGTTTAATGTAACCATCAATAAAATTGTTGAGAAACAGGATATTACTTATGACAATATGACAGATGAATATGTGGCATATGTCAATGCTAAGGCCAGCCTTGGCTATGATACGGTAGATGAGATGAAGGCAGATGCACGCAATTATCTGAAATCTTCTAAGGAATCCTCCAAGAAATCTGCAATCCGTTCTGCAGTAATGGACAAGTTAGGAGAGGTATGTACCGTAAAGGAAATTCCGGATGGACTTCTGGATGCCCGTATGGAAGAGGTAATGGCACAGTATGAATCCTATTACTGCAGCGATGGAAGCAGCCTTAAGGATTATGTGGAAAATACAGCAAATCAGGATTATGATGAATTTGTAAGCAATGTAACTGACGAAGTGACATCAGATCTTAAGACACAGATGATTTTAGAGGCAATTGCAGAAAAGGAAGGCATTGAGTTTGACCAGGATGGCTTTGACAGCTACGTTGGAAATCTTATGAGCAATTACAGTTACAGCGATGAATCCACATTATACAAATCATATGGATTGAGCGCAGACAGCGGAAAAGAATATTTAAAGAAAGTATATGTATGCAATCTGGCACTTCAGAAAGTAGTTGACAGTGCAACTGTTGAAGATGAGGCAGGAACAGAAAATGTTACAGATACTGAATTAAATACAGAAAACTAAAAAGGATTAGAAAATTTTTTATCTAAGGGGGATAGAAAAATGGAACTTGTTGACATCAGAGATTTATTTCACCATCAGGAAGATTATGTAGGTAAGAAGATTACCGTCGGAGGCTGGGTAAGAAGTAACCGTAATTCTAAAAACTTCGGATTTATCGTAGTAAATGACGGAACTTTCTTTGAGCCACTGCAGGTAGTATATGCAGACGGACTGGAGAATTTTCAGGAGCTTACCAAAATTAATGTGGGCGCAGCTATTGTTGTTACCGGAGTGCTGGAAGCTACACCGGAAGCAAAGCAGCCATTTGAAATTCAGGCAGAGGAAATCATAATTGAAGGCGCATCTGCACCGGATTATCCGTTACAGAAGAAACGCCACAGCTTCGAATATTTAAGAACCATTTCACATTTAAGACCACGTACCAATACCTTTGAGGCAGTATTCCGTGTGCGTTCCCTAATTGCATATGCAATTCATAAGTTCTTCCAGGAGAGGGACTTTGTCTATGTACACACTCCGCTGATTACCGGAAGTGACTGTGAGGGTGCCGGGGAAATGTTCCAGGTTACTACCATGGACTTAAATAACATTCCACACAAGGAAGACGGAAGCATTGATTATACACAGGATTTCTTTGGAAAACCAACCAATCTTACCGTAAGTGGACAGTTAAACGGAGAGACCTTTGCACTGGCGTTCAAAAATATTTATACCTTTGGACCAACCTTCAGGGCGGAAAATTCCAATACTACAAGACATGCTGCAGAGTTCTGGATGATTGAGCCGGAAATCGCATTTGCAGATCTGGAAGATGACATGGTACTGGCGGAGAGTATGCTGAAATATATTATTTCCTATGTTATGGAACATGCACCGGAAGAAATGCAGTTCTTTAATTCCTTCGTAGACAAGGGACTGATTGAGCGGCTGAATAATGTATTACATTCCGATTTCGCAAGAGTGACTTATACAGAAGCCATTGAACTTTTGGAGAAGAATAATGATAAATTTGATTACAAGGTATCCTGGGGCTGCGACCTTCAGACCGAGCATGAGCGTTTCTTAACCGAGCAGGTTTTCAAGAGACCGGTATTCGTAACAGATTATCCAAAGGAAATCAAAGCCTTCTATATGAAACTCAATGAAGATGGCAAGACAGTTGCAGCCGTTGACTGTCTGGTACCGGGAATCGGAGAAATTATCGGAGGAAGCCAGAGAGAGGATGACTACGATAAATTATTAGAAAGAATCCATGAACTTGGATTAAAAGAGGAAGATTACAGCTTCTATCTTGATTTACGTAAATATGGTTCTGCAAGACATGCAGGCTTCGGACTTGGATTTGAAAGATGCGTTATGTATCTTACCGGTATGGCAAACATCCGTGATGTCATTCCGTTCCCAAGAACCGTTAACACCTGTGAATTGTAAGAGCAGCAGGTTATAAAAGAAGTATATAGAAGAAGGGCGTATGAAAAAACTTTCGTTTTTTCATACGCCCTTCTTTTGAATCATGGATTGATTTTATATAAGATAAATAAAGGGAGGTATTTTGCTTAACCCATAATTACTTCAACAGTAACTTCTTTCTTAGACGGATCAAATGGAATCATATTGCCATCAGCAATAGCACCATCTACTGTAAGAACCTTGACACCTTTCTGTACACCATTTGGATTCTTTACCTGGATGTGATAAGTTACACCACGGAAATCACGTTTTGCGGTAAAACCGGATAAAGTAGATGGAATACATGGATCAATTACAAGACCATCATAATCCGGACGGATACCTAAGATATACTGGGATACATCAAGGAAGGTCCATGCAGCAGTACCGGTAAGCCAGCTGTTCTTTGCTTCACCGAAGTTTGGAGCATCTTTTCCGGCAATCATCTGAGAGTACACATATGGTTCAGTGCGGTGAATTTCGCTGATATCTTCGATATAAGCAGGACAGGTTCTGGTGTATACCTGCCATGCACGGTCGCCACGTCCAACGACTGTTTCTGCAATGGAAATCCATGGATTGTTATGACAGAAGATACCTGCATTTTCTTTGTATCCAGGTGGATAGGAAGAAATTTCACCGAGCTCTACATGGTATTTGTGATAAGGTGGCTGCAGCAGCACAATACCGTATTTAGTATCTAAGTATTTTTCAACAGACTGCATTGCCTGAAGACAATTGCCTTCTTTCAGGCCGATTTCGGCCATAACACAGAATCCCTGCGGCTCGATAAAGATTTTACCGTCGTCACATTCTTTGGAACCGATTTTCTGTTTGTAGTGGTCGTAAGCTCTTAAGAACCATTCGCCATCCCAGCCGGCATCGAGAACGGTTTTTTCCATGGAAACAATTGCTTCTTCTGCTTCTTTGGCTTCTTCTTCCAGACCTTTGTGTTTGCAGATTTCTACATAATCTTTACCATATTTTACAAACATGCCTGCGATAAATACAGATTCTGCATTTGGCCCCTCAGATGGTCCGAAGGTCTGGAAGGATTCACCCGGCTCTTCTGAGAAGCAGTTTAAGTTCAGACAGTCATTCCAGTCAGCACGTCCAATCAGAGGAAGTCCATGTGGTCCTAAGTGTGTTCTGGTATAGTTGAAGGAACGTCTTAAATGTTCCATAAAATCGGTTGATTTGCTTTCGTCATTATCATAAGGAGTGATTTCATCTAAAATGGAGTAATCTCCGGTCTCCTTGATATAAGCAGCAGTACCGGCAATGAGCCATAACGGGTCATCATTGAATCCGCTTCCAATATCAGCATTTCCTTTTTTGGTAAGTGGCTGATACTGATGGTAAGCACTTCCATCCACAAACTGGGTGGATGCGATATCTAAAATACGCTGTCTTGCACGGTCCGGAATCAGATGAACAAATCCTAAAAGATCCTGACAGGAATCACGGAAGCCCATGCCTCGTCCAATTCCGGATTCGAAATAGGAAGCGGAACGTGACATATTAAAGGTAACCATACACTGATATTGATGCCAGATGTTTACCATACGGTCTAACTTCTCTTCGGAAGAAGATACGGTAAAGTGGTTTAAAAGGTTATTCCAGTATTCTTTTAATTCTGCTAAAGCAGCGTCAGCTTTTTCTGTGGTATCAAAACGTTTTAATAATTCTTCTGCCGGTTTTCTGTTGATGCATCCGTTTTCAGCAGGACCATCCCATTTCTCGGCAACCGGATTCTCTACATAACCCAGTACAAAAACAAAGGATTTTGATTCGCCCGGTGCAAGAGAAACCTTGATATGGTGGGAACCAATCGGAGACCAGCCGCTTGCTACAGAGTTCTTAGAGGTTCCGTTTATGACAACTTCCGGCGCGGAATTTTCGCCATAAGCACCAAGGAAAGATTCACGGTCGGTATCGAATCCGGCAAGCTGGGTATTTACAGCATATACCGCATAATGATTACGGCGTTCGCGGTATTCTGTCTTATGATAAAGGGCAGAGCCGTGAATTTCCACTTCACCGGTACTGAAGTTACGCTGGAAGTTTGTCATATCATCCATGGCATTCCACAGACAGAATTCTACATAAGAGAATACGGAAATTTCTTTGTGTTCACTGCCGTGGTTGGTCAGTGTCAGTTTGTTAATCTCACAGGTATTTCCCATAGGAACAAACATGGTCAGCTCTGCGGATAACTGATTTTTGCTTCCTTCAAAAACAGAGTAGCCTAATCCATGCCGGCACTGATAGGAATCTAATTCAGTCTTGGCTGGCATCCATCCCGGATTCCAGATGGTGTCACCGTCTTTGATATAGTAATAATGTCCATTGCTGTCATAAGGAATATTGTTGTAACGATATCTTGTAAGACGAAGGAGCTTGGCATCTTTATAGAAACTGTATCCTCCGCAGGTGTTAGAAACCAGTGAAAAGAAATCTTCACATCCTAAATAGTTGATCCATGGAAGTGGAGTCTTTGGGGAAGTGATGACATATTCTTTCGCTGCATCATCGAAATGTCCAAATTTCATAATTAAATAACCTCCTTAAATGCAATAAACTCGAAAACGATTAAGAGAGGTATTTCTTTAGATTGAGTATAATATAAGAATCAGGAAAAAGCAACAGAAATATTGATGAAATGCTTATTTCATTGAGATGAAGGCAAAAAAACGGCTTTGTATATCGTCCAGCAGGCAGGTAAAACAATAACGATTAAGTAAAAAGATAGGTTGAAATTCGGCTTGATGTAGAAGAAAGAAAACAAGATTAGTAAAAAATGCACAAAACTGATGAATTAAAACTGGATAACTATTACAAATATACAAAAAAAGGTTGCATTTCACACTGAATATGTTATGATAAAGCTACGAAAACGATTAAGAAAAGCAACTCGATACAGTGAGGTGCAAAAGATGGTATCTTTAAAAGACATTGCGAAAGAATGTGGTGTATCAACTGCAACAGTTAGCAAAGCACTGAATGGACAACATGATATTGGAGAAGAAACAAAAGCAAGAGTAAGAGAGACAGCAGAGCGGATGGGGTATTTTCCAAATGCAGCTGCCAGAGCATTAAAGACCAACCGTTCCTACAACGTAGGAGTCCTGTTTCAGGAAGAAGCAGGAAGTGGTCTGACACATGAATATTTTTCAGGTGTGCTAAATGGAATTAAGGTGCAGGTTGAGAAGATGGGATATGATGTAACATTTATCAACAACAGTTACGGAGTAAAGAAAACCTCATTTTTTGAACATTGCAGATACCGGAACTTTGAAGGAATCGTTATCGTGTGTGCTGATTTTGCCAGCCAGGGAGTGCTTGAATTAATGAACAGTGCATTCCCGGTAGTGACCATTGATTATACACATTACAATTGCACAGCAGTTTGTTCCAATAATGTAAAAGGAATGGAAGAGCTGCTGAAGTATATATATAAGAAGGGTCACCGAAAAATTGCTTACATACATGGACAGAAAAACTCGAATGTAACAAGAGAAAGACTTACAAGCTTTTACCGGACGATGGAAGAACTTCATATTAAGGTAAATGAAGATTACATTCGGGAAGCTGCTTATCTGGAAACAAAGGGAGCGGCGGAGCAGACAGAAATCTTACTTGATATGGATGACCCGCCAACCTGTATTCTTTATCCGGATGACACCTCTTTAATCGGAGGAAAAAACGTGATTATGGAACGTGGGATGCATATTCCGGAAGATGTTTCCATTGCAGGATATGACGGAACAAGAATTTCCCAGTTATCTCATCCGAGAATCACAACGATTCGTCAGGATACAGAAGAAATAGGAAGAGAAGCAGCCAGGCGTCTGATTGATGCCATCGAGAAACCGAGAACTACTCTCATAGAGAGAGTCGTTATAGAGGGCACATTGATTACCGGACAGTCGGTAGGAGAGCTGCCTGAAAACAACATCCAAAAGGATGACGAATAAGAAGGAGGAGAACTCAATGAAAAAGAAACTTATCAGTACTTTATTATGCGTATCCATGGTAGCAGCTATGGTAGCTGGATGTGGATCAGGGGATGACACAAAGGATGCGAACAATGATGCATCCAACACAGAAGGAACAGCAGATGCAGATACGGACACAGACAGTGGTTCTGATTCTACAGAAGTAGAGAACACCATCACCGGTGATCCAAGTGCAGATGATGCATTCGTAGTATGGGGCTGGAACGACGATATCAAGAATATCTTAGATGGACCGTTTGCAGAGCAGTACCCAGACCTTGCAAAACGTATCGTATTCGTAAATGCAGGTGGATCTGATTATTATCAGACAAAGATTGATGAAATCTTAGATGATCCTGATAATGAATTGTATCCAGACCTTATGGGACTTGAGGTTGACTACGTTTTGAAATATGTAAACAGCGACTGGCTGACCTCAGTTGGTGACTGCGGAATTACAGCAGATGATTATGCAAATCAGTATCAGTACAATCTGGATCTTGGTACCGTAAGTGGTGAGGATTCATCTGATGCAAACAATGTAAAAGCATTATTCTGGCAGGCTACTCCTGGATGCTTCCAGTTAAGAGCTGATCTTTGTGAGAAATACCTTGGAACAACTGATCCTGCTGAATTAAGCACAATGTTCTCTACATGGGATGGAATCCTGGAAGCAGCAAGAAAAGTAAATGATGCATCAAGCGGAAAATGTAAACTGTTCTCTGGTTATGATGAGTGTTTCCGTGTACTTTCTAACTCAAGAGCAACTGGTTGGTATGGCGATGACGATGTAATTACTGTAGATGACAATATGACAGAGTACATGGATCTTGCTAAGACAATGGTAGACGAAGGATTAACCTATGAAACAGACCAGTGGTCAACAGACTGGTATGCAAACATGGAAGGTGACGGCGAGACATCTAATGCAGCAGTTGCTTACTGTGGATGCCCATGGTTCACATACTGGAGCTTAAAAGATACCTGGAAAGGTAACACAATCCTTGTAAATGCTCCGGAACAGTTCTATTGGGGTGGTACAGGACTTGCAGCAACAGTTAACTGTGCAGACAAAGAAATGGCTGGAACAATTATCAAAGCATTTACCTGTGACACAGACTTCATGGTATCTATCAATGCCAAGAACAGTGATTTCGTAAACAACAAAGAAGCTGTTAAGAAGATTTCTGAAGCAGGCGCAACATGTGACTACTTATATGAAGCAGCTGGTCAGGACATCATGGCATTCTACTTACCAATGGCTGATTCCATCAGTGCTAAGAATGCAACAGCAGAAGATCAGAACATCAACTCTGCTTGGGCTACTCAGGTGAAAGAGTATGCAGCAGGAAACAAGGATAAGGATACTGCAATCGCAGATTTCAAATCCGCAGTACATGACTCCTATTCATACTTAAAAGCTGAATAATCAGTAAAAGAACAATAACTATGCTGCCCTTTCCGGCATGGGAAGGGCAGCATTTATAAACAAAACTATTGGAGAGTTATTTTAAAATATAGGGAAATGGAAGATGGATTGAGAGGAGTTGGCAAAGATGGACAAAAAGAAAAAACGTAAACATATTGAATATGGCAGATATGGATACTTCTTTATCGCCCCATTCTTCATTGCATATTGTCTGTTTCAGTTATGGCCGTTATTTAATACATTTTACTATAGTACATTAAGCTACTATAAGAGAAACGGTAGAGAATTTATTGAATTTTGCGGATTAGACAATTTCAAAAATATTCTCGGGCTGACAGCCGGTGAAAAAGGATATGCATTGATTTATTTGAAAAATACACTGGCAATGTGGGTATGCAACTTTATTCCACAGATTTTAGTTTCATTGTTACTGGCAGTATGGCTGACTGATAACATTGTAAAATTAAAAGCTCAGGGCGCATACAAAATTATTATTTACTTACCAAGTATTATCACAGCAGCGTCTGTATCTGTTTTATTCAATGCAATGTTTTCCCAGTATGGACCAATTACACAGACTTTACGTGATATGGGAATCATTTCACAGAAATTTAACTTTATGACAAGCGTCGGCGGAACGCGGGGGTTAGTATCATTTATCCTCTTCTGGATGTGGTATGGAAATACAACCCTGTTGCTGATATCAGGAGTTTTGGGAATTGACCCAAGTCTTTATGAAGCAGCAGACATCGATGGAGCAACCGGATGGAAGAAATTCCGTTACTTAACACTTCCATTATTAAAACCGATTATGTTATACGTATTGATTACTTCCGCAATCGGTGGTTTACAGATGTACGATATTCCGGCATTATTCAATGTCAGTAAGTCAGGTCTTATCGGACAGCCGGATGATTCATCCACAACAATGGCAATGTACATCATGAGATTATATCAGAGTGATGTAGGTAAGGCAGCAGCAGTATCTGTATTCCTGTTTATTCTGACCTTGATTATCAGTCTTATCTTCTTCGGAACGATGACGGATCGGAGCGAGAAGAAATATAAGAAAGGAGGGAATCGATAATGGCAAGTTTTGATATGGCAATGAGCGGACAGACATCCCAGCCAAAACAGAAAAGTTATTCGAAAGTATTACATACAAAAAGAGCAATCCGAGGTTTGATTTGTATCCTCTTCTGTCTCCTTAGTTTACTGCCATTCCTTTTAATGGTTATGAATGCGACCAGAACTTCTGGAGATATTCAGGCAGGTGTATCCTTGATTCCTTCCTCCCACCTGATGGAGAACTGGAACATGCTTCTTCAGAAGCAGAATGGTATGAGATTAACATTAGGAAGAGCAATGTTGAACTCCTTATGCATCACAGTACCAGGTACCTTCCTTGCAGTATATTGTTCCTGTATGACAGCTTATGGAATTCATGTATATAACTTCAAAGCAAAGAAGTTTGCATGGGCGTTCATCATGGCAATCATGATGGTGCCGAACCAGATTACAATCATTGGTTTCTACCGTTTTATGTTAAAACTGAATCTGGTAGATACTTATATCCCATTGATTATTCCTTGTATCGCAGCACCGGCAGTTGTATTCTTCATGAAACAGTATATGGAAAGTACCTTATCCATTGAAATGATTGAAGCTGCACGAATTGACGGAGCAAGAGAATTCCGGATTTTCAATACCATTATCATGCCGATTATGAAACCGGCAGTAGCAACACAGGCAATCTTCCAGTTTATTGCACAATGGAATAACCTCTTTACCCCAACCATTATGTTAACAACTGATGAGAAGAAAACACTTCCATTGTTTGTACAGATGCTGACATCTGATCAGTTCCGTGTAGATTACGGTGTTGTATATGTAGGCCTTACCGTAACGGTACTTCCATTAATTATTGCTTACCTCATCCTTTCAAAATACATTGTAGCAGGTGTAGCACTTGGTGGTGTAAAGGGCTAAAAACAAAGATAATTCTTTTTTCCATTTCCTCATACAAAATATAATTAAGCGCGAAGAGAGGTTGCCGAAAGGCAGCCTCTCTTTGTGTGTATACAATCGCTTGCAATTAGACAAGTTCTGTGATACACTTTCAAACGTTGCAAGTACCCCGTAAAACCAAGGTCTTAGGGGAAGAAGAAACCGAGTGTTCGAGACCTTCCACTCGTAAAACAAAACTAGAGGAGACAAAAGAATATGAGAAACAAAAAAGTATTATTTATTGTGCAGGCTGCGTTAATTGCAGCAATCTATGTGGCACTGACTTATCTTAGCAGTATTGCAGGACTGGCATCCGGTACGATTCAGGTGCGTATTTCAGAAGCATTATGTATTCTGCCAGTATTTACAACTGCAGCAATTCCGGGATTATGGCTGGGATGTTTTCTGGCAAATATGCTGACAGGCGGTATTCCGGTGGATGTTGTGTGCGGAAGCATTGCAACTTTGATTGGAGCATTTGGAACTTATGCATTAAGAAAGCATAAATTCGCATGTACATGGCCGCCGGTTATTGCAAATATGGTGATTGTACCTTTTGTATTACGCTATGGTTATGGCTTTATTACAGAATATAAGGGCGTTGACTGGTCGATTCCATTTAATGCACTTACTGTTGGAATCGGAGAAGTTATCACTTGTGTGATTTTAGGCAGTGTATTACTCCGGGTACTGAATAAGTACCGCAATGTAATCTTTCATGAATAATATTAAAATAATACTTGCAATTTAAAATGCCATAAAATATAATGGTTTTAGACCAAAGAGGGTATATTCGAAAGAATATGCCCTCTTTTTACATCTGAAAAATACTTAAAGAGGGTGATTGATTGAAAACATTAGAGACAAATGACTGGATGATTTTAAATAGTATTATTTATAAGATTTATACGACGGAAGATGCAGATATTATGCGGGAGCAGTTCTTAGAGCAGATGAAGATGGTGCTGGATTTTGACAGTGCAGATTTTTTCCTGGCAGACAGAAAAGAAAGCAAGCATCTGATAAGACCAGTCACTTATAATTGTGATGATGAATCCCCGATGTATGATGAAATGAATTCGAACCGCGGAATTGTATATAGCGGAAAGAGCCTGGTGTACCGGGAAACTGATATGATATCGGATGAAAAAAGGGTACAGACAGAATATTATCAGAAGGTGTACCGGCCAAATAACTGGCATTATGCAATCCAGATGATATTGGGAAGAAATAAAGAATTTTTAGGTGTTGTCACTTTTTACCGGACAATCGGAAAAGATAATTTCCAGTATGATGACATTTTTATTCTGGACATGTTAAAAGACCATCTGGCATTCCGGTTATATAAGGACGGACAGCAAAAGGATGAAAGGGCAGAGAAACTTACGATAACAGAAGTAACAGAGAAATATGAACTGACAAAGCGGGAACATACGATATTGCAGCTTTTGATGCAGGGAAAGGATAATCATACCATCTGTGAAGAATTGTCCATAAGCGTAAATACATTAAAAAAGCACATTTTGAATATCTATCGGAAGCTTGGTATCAGAAACCGTGTTCAGATGTTTAAAATGATTAAAGAAAAAGAGTGATTTTTCTATATCGAAAATCTGATGGATATTTTTGCATTGCCGGAAGAGGAAGCAGAAAATTTATTGCAGGGTGGTAAAGAACAGTAAAATATATATTAGAATAGCATGATTTAAGGAGAAGGTTCGCTATTGTTATAACCGATGGAAAGGGGCAATAGGGAATCTTTTTTTTACTTTACTTTACTTTACAGGAAATTGCTTTCCTGTAAAGTAAAAAACGCTCCGCGAGGATGCACACTGCGGCGTATAAGGTAGATGTCGCAAGCGACCGCCGCAGGCACGAGAAAGTGCCAAGGCACATTCTTTGTTACGATAAACTTGAAAATATGTTTCAAGTAGTTTATGGCAGGAGCAGAATTTGACAATCTGGGGTATAATAATTGAAGAAGAAAAGAGAATGAGGAAGATGATATGATAGAATTTAGACCAATAACCATAGATGACAGAGACTGGATGAGTGAAAAGCTTAGGGAAGATAACCGACAGGGCTGCGAATACAGCTTTGCAAATAACTTTATCTGGTCTGTGATATATAAAGTGGAAGTGGCAGAAGTCTGCGGCTGCTGCGTGATAAAATTCGATGCAGAAGGGGAAGACTGTTATGCATTCCCAATTGGAGCCGGAGATAAGAAGGCAGCAATTATGCAGCTCCTTACACATGCAAAAGAAGATAACAGCAAGCTCTATATTGAAAGTATTGAGGAGGCAGACCGGGAGTTTTTAGAAACGTATTTTTCCGGTATTTTTCAGATCGAAGAAAACAGGGACAGCTTTGATTATATTTATACAGTGGACAAGCTGACCAGTCTGGCAGGAAAGAAGCTTCATGGCAAACGAAATCACATTGCAAGATTTAAAGATGACGAGGATTGGAGTTATGAGCCAATGACAGCGGAAAATAAGCAGGAATGCTATGCTATGAATCTTAAGTGGTGCGACCGGAGAGCCTGCAAGTGGAATGAGGATATGAGTGATGAGCAGTGTGCCCTGAATCAGGCAATGAAATATTTTGATGCGCTGCATTTAGAGGGCGGCATATTGCGCAAGGCTGGAGAAATCGTAGCATTTACCATAGGAGAACGATTAAATTCCGATACTTATGTAGTGCATTTTGAAAAAGCATTTCCGGAAATACAGGGTGCTTATCCGATGATTAACCAGCAGTTCGTAATGCATAATTGTCAGGAGTATAGTTATGTAAACCGAGAAGATGATGCCGGGGATGAAGGACTGCGAAAGGCAAAATTATCCTATTATCCTGATATTTTGCTGAAAAATTATACTGCACGGGAGATTTAAGATGGAAATACGGTTTGCAACAAAAGAGATGATTCCACAGATAAAAGAGATTTGGCATCGGTGCTTCGGGGATGAAGAAGACTATATGGAATTCTATTTCACGCACCGGTTTACGGAAGAAAATATGCTGGTGTGTATGGAAGATAAGAAGCCTGTGGCAATGACAACATTTCTTAAGGCGTATCTTGTGACCGGGGAAGGTGAGATACCGGTACATTATGCTTATGCAGTAGCAACCCTGCCGGAATACCGGGACAGGGGCTATGCAAAAATGCTGTTAGAAAAAGGAAAACAGCATTTTCAGACACCGATTGTCTTAGAACCAGCCAGCGAAAGCCTCATATACTATTATGAGAAGCTGGGATTCCGTATGGCATTTTGCGTAGCAGAGCGAACCATTCTTCCGGATGAAATTGCAGAAGCAAAGGGGGAAGAAAAAGGGCAGCAGGAATACTGGCTGCTTACGGTGACACCGGATGAGTATGTGCAGCTTCGGGATGCTTATTTTATGGGAAATGGTTATATCCGCTGGGATAAGGATGCAATCACTTATGCGTTGCTGGAAAATGACTATGCAGATGGTTATGCTTATAAAGTGCAGCACCATGGCAGAGAGGAGCTTTTATTATTCAGGGAAGAGGAAAATGCAATCGAAGTATTGGAGACAACTTTATCAGAGCAGGATTTGCTGGCGGTATTAAAGCGTCTTCGGATAAAAGTTCTGGTCAGAGTCAGAAAATCTTTGGCGGCAGTTGAAAGAGAAGAACGAGTCGGAAATGATAAAAAAGAATCGGGCTATCAGAAAAAAGATTTTGGCATGATAACCGGCTGTGATGAGGCGGAGAATGGGTACTTGAATCTTACGCTGGAGTAGAAACTTTATGAGATAAATTCCATATGAGAGAAGAATTTTATAAGAAGATAATGAAATGCAGCTTTAGAATAGCAAGTGTGAAAGGAGGTTTTATATGATTGGAGTATATATCTGGATTCCGTTTGTAGGAACATTTTTAGGGGCGGCCTGTGTGCTGTTTATGACTGGGGAGTTGAAGCCGCTGGTGCAGAAATCCCTGCTGGGATTTGCATCCGGAGTCATGGTGGCAGCGTCGGTATGGTCGCTATTGATTCCGTCTTTGGAATTGTCAGAAGAAATGGGAAGGTTGTCATTTATTCCGGCAGCAGTTGGATTTGCCCTTGGAATTGCATTTTTGCTGATTTTGGATAGGATTATTCCGCATTTACATTTAAACAGTGATGAGCCGGAGGGAATTAAAGCACACCTAAAAAAAACAACCATGCTGGTACTGGCAGTTACCTTACATAATATTCCGGAAGGAATGGCAGTGGGAGTGGTATTCGCAGGATTTCTGATGGGCAGCGGAAATATTACTTTGACAGGAGCACTTGCCCTGGCAATCGGTATTGCCATTCAGAATTTCCCGGAGGGTGCAATTATATCATTGCCGCTTCGCAGTGAAGGAACCGGAAAAGGAAAAGCATTTCTTTACGGTGCACTGTCTGGCATTGTAGAGCCGATAGCTGCAATTATAACCATTGCAGCAGCATCCATAGTGATTCCGATTCTGCCGTATCTGTTATCGTTTGCAGCAGGCGCCATGATTTATGTGGTAATCGAGGAATTGCTGCCGGAGGCATCCACAGGCAGCCATTCGAATATTGCAACCATATGGTTTTCAGTAGGATTTCTGCTGATGATGATACTGGATGTGGCGCTGGGATAGAAAATCCCGGATAGCTGATAATTTGAGGAACATCTCATTTTTATCAGGTATCCGGGATTTTTTGTTAAAAATGTCCGGTTTCAACGATGATAGATCAAGTTGTAAGTTTATATGAATACTTTAAATTCATAGTTTACAAATGAATCGAAAAATCATATAATATCAATATGTATGTAAACAAAAGGAGGTGCGGCTATGAATATGAATCCGGAAATATATAGTGCAATTAGAGCGAACAACAATATGATTACAACATCGGATGTTTTGTCGATGGGATTTTCTAGAATGTTATTATCAAAGTACGTAAAAGAAGGATTACTAGAGCGTTGCAGACAAGGTGTTTATATGCTTCCAGAAGAAACACAGGATGATATGTACATATTAATGCTTAGTTCAAAAAAGATTATTTTTTCTCATGATACAGCATTATTTTTGAATGGGTTATCAGATCGAACTCCGTTTACTCATTCAGTTACGATTCCGAGTAATGCCTGTTTGCCAAAAGCAATTATAGGAGAATGTAATTGTTATTATGTGAAACCAGAGTTACATCAGCTTGGCGCTATTGATATGAAAACCACTTTTGGAAATGTAGTTCGATGTTATGATGCGGAAAGAACAGTATGTGATTTGTTAAGAAGTCGCACTCGTATAGATGAAGAAACTGTAATTGCTGCAATAAAAAATTATGCAGAATCGAGAAATAAAGATTTAAATAAATTATCAGAGTACGCAAAACAATTTAAGGTGGAAAAGACTTTGAAGAGGTATCTGGAGGTTTTATTATGAGTTCAAAAGCAATGAGTTTAAAGGGCAAAATAAAAAATTATGCAAAATCAAAAAGTATAGCAGCACAGGTTGTTTTGCAGAATTATATGTTCGAACGATTTCTTGCAAGACTGTCAATGTCAGACTATCGTGAGAAATTTGTTGTAAAGGGCGGAATGCTTATTGCAGCAATAGTCGGATTGGATACCAGATCCACTATGGACCTTGATACAACACTCAGAAATCTGCCACTAACGGAAGAAAAGGTTATGGAAGCAGTGGAAAATATATGCAAGATTACGTTAGGTGATGATGTAATATTTGAAGTGAAATCGATTGCACCTATTAGGAAAGATGACCGTTATGGTGGATTCTGTGTAAGGCTAGATGCAATATATGACACAATTGTTACCCCGTTATCAATAGATGTTTCTACAGGTGATGTGATAACACCGGAAGCTGTTGAATATGAGTTTAGTGGAATATTTGATGAAGAAATCAGAATTAAGATGTGGGGATATAACATCGAAAGCGTTATGGCTGAAAAGGTTGAAACAATTCTAAGTAGAGGAATATTTAATACAAGACCAAGAGATTTTTATGATGTTTATATTCTTGGAACAACACAGAGATATGATAAGAAAATATTCCTGAAGGCATTAGAGGCGACTGCAATTCATAGAGGAAGTAGGGAGCAAATAATAGATAAGACTGGAATTATTGAAAAATTGTCTGCAAGTGAGGAATTGATTCAAATGTGGGAGAAATATCGGAAGAAGTTTTCTTATGCAAGCGAAATTCAGTATGCAGATGTTATGGATGTGCTTATAAAAATGTTCCAATAGTTCTGTTCAGGAATGAAGGAACTTCTCTTATATGGTTATTTATGGTATCATATAAGAGAAGTTTTTAGTTTTATCGGGGAGTTTGGAGGTGCTATAAGCCTAAATCATCAAATCAGAAATTGAAACTGATATATCTTATGAAAATTCTTCTGGAGCGGACTGATGAAACGCACAGTATTACTATGCCGGAGATTATAGATGCACTCGCTGCGTATGATATAAGTGCGGAGTGCAAAACTGGCAAAAATCGGGAGCCGTCGATGCTCTCGACGGTTCCCGATGTATTGCCCACTAACTTTGAAATTTGTTCCCTTTTGGGATTGATATATTGCTTGCGACTAATGCGAGTGTAATGGCTTTTGGAAGGCAGAGATAAACATGAAAAAGATTATTATGAAAGTTGGGTTAATAATTATGGCACTTACAACAATGGTTACTATGAGTGCTTGCTCTAAAATTAATAATGATACGGCAAACGATGTGTGCTCGGCGTTGTCTGAGAAGTATGGAGAATCTTTTGTTGCTGTAAAAATTGGTGATCGCTTCAATACTGATAGTGCAAAACTTTATGTTCATCCTGCAGATAATGAAGACATTTTATTCACAGCTAGAATTAACAAGGACACCGGTGCAGTAGAGGACAATTACATCGAGGAAAAGGTAAACTACCAGGTTGAAGATACTTTGAAGAATGCATTTGAGCTGAATGGTATATCTGCTGCATCAAGATGTATGGTTGTTACCAGAGATACGTTGAGTGTTGAAACAGAGGAATATACACCTCAAACCTTTAGTGAAAAATATGGGTTTACCCATTACACTGTTTATCTTGTCCTTAAAGATGGCACCTACACTGCGCACGATGTTCTGAATGCAGTCAAGTTTGCTAATGACACAATCGGTGTAAAACTTGTTATTGCGGGATATGTTTTTGAAGACGATGGATATTCGAAATGTGTTTCTGAGATTCAGTCAACCCCGGATATCAGTATTACTATGATTGAAGCAATTTCTCCGATTTCCTCCTTTGATGTGAATGTTGAACAGGGTATGTGTTCAATTACTGAGGATGAGTTATCAGAGAAACTCGGGAGGTCTTGATTATGGCTTATTCAGATCTCCAATTATAGGACAACATAAGTAGTACTATATAATCAGAAAGAAACAAATAACCTTGATAATTCTTGATTACAGGAGGTATGGCAATGAGAAATTGGATGGATTTAAATGGCGATGGAGAAATAGATAGCTCAGAAATGATGTTTGCAGGAGAAATGCTTTGCACCAGCAGGGAAGAACATGAAGCATTATTTGGAGATGCCGGAGACTTCGAGGATGACGCAAAGGATGATTTTGAGATTGATGCAATGGCAGCAGGACTTGATGTTGATGAATTAGAACGTATGAATCCAGATGACAGGACAGAGGCATTGGAAGAAGCAGGGTTAGACCCGGATGATTATGATTTTGACTGAGTTTTTTGCAAGGGAGGCTGATTTGTATGAGAAAGAATTCATTTGGACAGGGACTGGCAATATTCCTTGTAATAATAGGTGTTCTGTTTGTAATAGGTTCCATAGGTGAAGCAAGTGAGCCTAAGTGCATTAAGGCAGGATGTGATAATAAGCAGGCAAGTGGAAGCAGCTATTGTTATTTGCATAAACCATATACGGGAAGCAGTACATCCCATAGAAGTTCATCATATAGCAATAAATCGTCTGGCAGTACTTCTAAGAGCAGTACAAGTAACTCTGGTTCAAGCAGTAGTTACAATAATAAATCAAATTCTACAAACAAGTCATCATATAGCAGTGGTACAAAGAAAAGTACAACGACAAAGAAGAGTACATATGACTCTTATGATGATGGCTATGATGATATCTATATGGATGACGATTATGACTATGACAGATATGACAGAGACAGCGATTATGCAGATGGTGTAGATGATGCAATGGATGAGTATGGAGAAGATTGGTAATGCTGACAAAGTTTTACGGAAAGGAGACCACTATGGAAGAACTTTATTTTACCATCAGGAGTTTTCAGTTAAGAACCAATACTTGAATCACCACACCATACTTCATTTATGTGAGGTCTTTCATAGCGGCGCATATCCTGATTGCTGGTTGTTTTGAGCTTAAGAGCCAGGAGATTAATATATCTGTTAACCGTGGGTTCAGATACATCCCCTTTTTTGATGCTTCCGTTTTCATGAAGCTGTCTGTAGATAGCAGAAAGTCTGATGATGTTATCGTTCCAAGCGTACCTAAAACCGAAAAGGCAAGGTAAGTGCTTATGACAGATAAAGAGAAAAGGTACTGGGCATATTTTCTGAATGGAAAGTAGTAGCCGAAGGGAGGGTGATTCATCTTATGGTGGATTGCTCTTTTTGCCGTTTGGCTTGAAAAAGTAAAAAAATTCCAGGTATATTTTTTTGAGAAAAGGGAAATATATTAATGGCACTAAAATAATAATAGTGCCGAAAAAATATTGACAAATATGAAAAGAAATATTACGCTATTCATATATTTCCGGCACTTGGCTGGGTGAAGTGCCGGAAAAATAATTGGAGGTGATATCACGATGACTGAAGAAATTTATTTCAGGGGTGTTCATAATGTGACGGAATTTACGCGCAATGAATTATTCGTCTCTTTTCGTCAGGGAGGATATCAATTAAGTGAAGCTTCGTTCTACAAAAAGGTTGAAGATATGGTCAATGATGGTGAGATAGTAAGGGTGGGACGTAATCATTATTGTTTGCCGAATGATAAGCGACAGGTGTACCGGCATGACTATTCGGAATTGGCGGAAGAAGTGGCATTGCAACTAGAGGAACAATATCCATATTTGAATTTTACAATATTTGAATTTGTTCAAATGAATGATTTCGTAAATCATTTAGTGGCTCATAATGTTATATTCCTATCAGTAGAATCAGATATTATGGAATTTGTTTTTGATACATTAAAGGAGAAATATCCTGGAAAAGTGCTTATCAATCCAACGGCAGATATCTACCATCTGTATTGGTCGGATAACATGATTGTAATTGTAAAGCTTATAACAGAAGCACCAAAAGGACAGGAAAAATCGTGGCATACAAGATTGGAGAAGCTATTAGTAGACATTATGTCAGAACCGTTACTTCTGGCATCTATAAGTGAGTCAGAATATCCGGGTGTATATATGGATGCTTTTACAAGATACTATATTGATGAAAACTGTTTGTTTCGATATGCAAATCGAAGAAAGAGCGCAAAGAAAATAAAGAAACTGCTACATGATAAAACGGATATTATATTAAAAACAAAGGAGTAGGTGCAAATGCTTTTGGACTTCTTGAAGCTTTGGCAAGGGTGAGGATGCCATTTATTTTTAAAGGTGGTACCTGCCTTATGATGCTAATGGATAAGCCACGTCGATTATCTACAGATATTGATATTATTGTGGAACCAGGGACTGATTTGGATGATTACTTAGAAAAAGCATCTGCTATATTTCCATTTCAGATGGTGGAAGAACAGAAGAGAGTCGGAAAAAACAATATAGAAAAGCGGCATTTTAAATTTACTTATGATTCACCAATTAACAATAAACAATTTTATATATTATTGGATGTGCTATTTGAAAATAATCATTATGCAGAAGTTGAGACAAAGGAAATAAGAAATGATTTACTACTGACAGAAGAAGAGTATCTAACAGTTAAAATTCCGAGTGCAGATTGTATTCTTGCAGATAAACTGACTGCATTTGCTCCTCATACGACAGGTGTCGAACTTAATAAAGGTAAGGATATGGAAGTAATGAAGCAGCTTTATGACGTGTGTTCTTTAATAGAGGTTTTTAAAGAATGCGATGTTGTAAAGCGTACATATGAACCGATTGCGTTGGCGGAGATTGCATACCGTGGAATAAATGCAACACCAACGGACTGCTTATGGGACAGCTTTGAGTCAGCTTTATGTATTGCGTCACGAGGCAAGGTCGGAGCAGAGGAGTATCCGATATATGTTAAAGGTATACGTGACTTACGTGGACATATTTATGCAGAAAACTATAGTCCGGAAATTGCAGCAGGGAGAGCAACCATGGTTATGTACATGGTAATGTGTTTGTTGACAGATACAGAGTTTGAAAAGGTGAAGGACTTCCGGGAATATGCCAATCATAAATTAGTGCATGAAAAGTTATTGACTCTTCGTTACTTGAAAAAGGCAAATCCAGAGGCCTATGCTTATGTGGTGAAGACTGATGAGATAATGAAATAAAATGATACTTGAAGAATTAATATCAAAAGCTAATCTTTGAATAAATATTTTTTGAATTTAAGTGACTCTTGACACATTTTTCCCGTCTATTAGGGTGAAAGGCCTTAATACAAGGGAAAGGAGGAGAAGCCTATGGATGATAAGCAGATATTAGATTTATATTGGGAGCGCTCCGAAGCTGCTATATCCGAAACTTCAAAAAAATACGGAAAGTATTGCAGATATATAGCCTTTAATATTCTTCACAATGACGAAGACAGCGAGGAATGTGTAAATGATACTTATTTAAGAGCTTGGAACAGCATACCGCCTAACCGTCCATCTGTCCTAAAAACTTTTTTAGGGAAGATTACTCGCAACTTATCTTTGGACAGGTACGAACTGCTCAATGCAAAGAAACGTAATGGCGGGCAAATGCCATTGGTTTTTGATGAAATAAAAGAGTGCATACCATCGTTGGATAGTACAGAAAACATTGTTGAAGAAATTGCTCTAACGGATATTCTCAACCGCTTTCTTTCTTCCCTGTCATTAGAACAGCGAAAAATCTTTATGAGAAGATATTGGTATTTATCGCCCATTAAAGAAATTGCAACGGAATATGGTATGAGCGAGAGCAAAATCAAGATGTCATTATTTCGTTCAAGGAACGAACTCAAAAAATTGTTAGAGAAAGAAGGTATCTCTGTATGAAAGAAAAGAAACTTTTAAGGGCATTGGGAAATGTCGATAATCAGTATATTAAGGAGGCTGAACCTATGAAAAAAACAAGTAAAATAACTAATCGGCAAAAATGGGTGTCTGTTGCTGCTTGCTTCGTACTCGTTGCTGTGATTGGAGTGGGAATTTTTCAAAGCAATCTGTTTGGTACAAAAAACGATATTGCTACGCTGGATGGTGGAGAAACAATTACTTTTGTTAAAAATGACTTATCACAATCTTCAATTAACTTAAATGTAATAACAAGACCTTTGAGCGATGCTGAGATTGAAATGCTTTTTGCAGACTTGCCTGTTACCGCAGATGCTTACTTTGATGCTGACAATCATAATATTCTGGGTTTTGAGGGAAAAATTGGTGATACAAGAATGGTAGTATCTAAACAGGGTGTAAATCTATTAGATACTATCATTGATGGAAATACAATCACTTCAAGTATAGACGGCGTTGATATCAATGCAGGATATTTCGTAACAAAGTCAAATAGTCAAGGTATCAAAACCGTAATATATTATGCAACCTTTGATATGGGAGAGAACACTATTTATGTAGAGTATTCTGGCGCTGAAAATGAAAGTGAAACTGTAAAGAACAACTTGGTAGACACAATTTTGAAGTTGATTGAGAACGGTGCATTTGATTTGAGCCAAATCCAAGAATAATCTGCAAATTTCATATACTAAGAACTTGATATAACGCCTATACCCTTAAAAATATTTGGCTTCGGTATGCTGTATTGCGTGGTGTATCTTCCTTCTAAAGATGGCACATTATTTCTTTGCTGTGGTTACAAATGCACCAATTACATATTATGGAACGGTGTGCATTGTGCTGTTTGGATTAATGTGGAGTATAGTCATGGAATTGAAGCAGGAATTAAAAGAATACCTTTTGGGGTTTCCACAGGAATATTGGCTTGTTCCGTGTTCTAATAGTTCAAGATATAACAAGGTGTTTCGTTTTATATGGTTAGTAGGCGTCGTTTTAGGAATGATATTTTTATTAATGATTAAATGAGGGATGAGTCTTTGATAAAAGTTATATTTTATTTTTTGCTTGTAAGTATAGGAGCAGGTTTGGTGCAGATGAAAATACCGCTGTTTGGTCGTCATGGCAAGCGGTGGGAAGAACAAAATTATGCACAGCGGTTTGGCGGTATCTTTTTTCCGGTATTCATTGCGCTTGTAGTTATCTTTTTATTTAATGAGTATAAGACGGCTCAATTACCCACTTTGAATGAAGAAATGCTGATGAATGGAGCGGAGTATTGTTTGGTAACTGATCTGAATGAGATAGGAGATGCGGATTATGCTTATGAGATAAAAAGCGGAAGCTCACAAGAGGAGATTTGCGGAATTATATCAAGTATATGTATAGACTTAAAAAGGGAAGATGATTTGGTAAATGCCAGATATGAAAACGGAGAATATATTATCATCAGCAATGGCATAACAATAGGACGGGCTGTCATAAATGACAAAGCAACAACAGATTTGTTGAAAATATACTTTTGCAACTAACAGTGGATGAGCGTTTCTGTGTAACTTTTAGGCGAGAATATCAAAAACTTTTCGTTCTGTTCACATTAACTGCTATATATTCGTTGAAGAATTTGCTATAAAATAAGTGGTTGAGGATACCTGTTAGCCCATAACGCGAAAGGCGATGTTATGTATGCGTATGTAAGCTCAGTAACAATTCTTTCTGCTAACGACAAGGCTTCCTATGACGTGACGTAGATTATAAAAGATATTAAAGAATGGATTACATCATGGAACGAGTAGTACAATTTTTAAAAGAAGCAGAGACATATTATTTGGCAACAGTAGAAGGTGACCAGCCAAAGGGTAAGACCTTTTGAAACCGCACACATTTTTGAAGGGAAGCAAGACAGTCTATGCTTGATGCTTATCCATCTATAACTATGGAAAAGTAAGAGGATTGCGTGATGTAATAGATTATCGTACAATGGATTATTATCAAAGAAGATATATGGCAGGAAAGGAATAGCAAACCAACCAAAGTGAAATAAAGTTATGAGCAGTAAAGCAGAAAGCAGAAGAAAAAGTATCGGGATGACATCCGGCTCTTTATGGAAGAACATCTTCCTCTTTAGCATACCGTTGATGTGTTCTCAGATATTAGAAGTATTATTTAATTTAAGCGACGTAGCAATTGTAGGAAAATATGCAGGATATATCCCCCTGGGGTCGGTTGGCTCGACCACGCTGTTGGTGTCCTTATTTACCGGCTTCCTGATTGGAATGGGTGGCGGCGTCAATGTAAGAGTAGCACATAAACTGGGCGTAGGCGATGCGAAGGGAACGGAAGAAACCGTGCACACGGCGGCATTGATTTGTCTGGTGGCAGGACTTATACTGTGCCTGATATGTAATATATTTGCGGAGCCATTTTTAAACATTTTACATACGAAATCAGAGTTTATGGATGGCGCAGTACTATATTTTCGGATCTATGCACTGGGGCTTCCGGCACTTGCAATTTACAATTTTGGAAATGGTGTTTTAAGTGCATCCGGCGAGACGAAGCTTCCACTTATTTATCTGAGTATTGCCGGTGTGTTAAATGTGTTATTAAATCTTTTCTTTGTTATCCAGTGTAATATGGCAGCAGGCGGAGTGGCAATTGCCAGCGTTATTGCTCAGTATGTGTCAGCTATTTTGGTGGTTTCTCATCTGTGCCGGAGAAAGGATAGCTGCAGGCTCTATTTTTCCAGACTACGTTTTCATAGGGAAGCGGCGAAAAGTGTGCTGATGCTTGGCGTTCCGGGCGGAATGCAGAATGCAATCTTTGCAATTGCAAATCTTTTTGTGCAGACCGGAGTCAACTCCTTTGATGCGGTTATGGTGTCCGGCAATTCAGCGGCAATCAATGCAGATACGCTGATTTTTAATATTATGACAGCGTTTTATACGGCATGCGCCAGTTTCATGGGACAGAATATGGGGGCAGGAAACAGGGAACGCATGATAAAAAGTTACCGCATCAGTTTATTGTATTCGTTTCTGGCAGGCGCAATTTTTGGTGGGCTGCTGGTGGTTTTCGGAAGACAGTTCCTGTCTCTTTTTGCCAGCAAACCGGAGGTAATTGAAGCCGGAATGGAGCGGATTAAGATTATGGGATTTTCCTATGCACTTTCCGCATTTATGGACTGCACTATTGCGGCATCCCGCGGAATTGGAAAGAGCATTGTGCCGACCATTATTGTTATCATGGGCTCCTGCGTATTCCGTGTAATCTGGGTATATACGATTTTTGCATATTTTGGAACCATTGCATCCTTATATCTTTTGTATGCATTTTCCTGGTCGATTACAGCAATTGCCGAGATTATTTATTTCAAAGTATGCTTCCGGAAGCTTCGGATAGCGGCATAGAACCATAGATTCATGGAAGAAAGTAAAAAAGAAAGCGGAAGAGAGAAAGAAAAATGGAAGAAAGACGTTCGGAAAATACAACGCTTTGCTATATAGAAAAGGAAAATTGCTACCTGATGATGCACCGGGTGAAGAAAAGCCATGATGTAAATAAAGATAAATGGGTTGGTGTTGGCGGTCATTTTGAAGCAGGAGAATCTCCGGAAGAATGCCTGCTTCGGGAAGTAAAAGAAGAAACCGGGCTTACTTTGGATGCCTATCGGCTGCGGGGTGTGGTAACTTTTGATTCCGATGCGTGGCCGACAGAATATATGTTTCTTTATACGGCAGATGAATTCCACGGTACGATGACCGAGTGCAACGAAGGAACACTGGAATGGGTGCCAAAGGAAGAAGTATATAATCTGCCTATCTGGGAAGGTGATAAGATATTTTTCAGGCTGTTAGAAGAGAGGGAGAGTTTCTTTTCGTTGAAATTATCCTATCAGGGAGATACTTTGACCCATGCCATATTAGATGGGACAACCCGATTGAAATAAAAGTAAATTATAAGTAGAAATAAGCAACCAGATACCATTAATTAGTAAAACTAATTAGTGGTATTACTATATATAATTGGTTTTTATAAGCAAATGACGTTATAATGTAAGTAGCATTGAGCAGTGCCAGACCTTATAAGCAGTCCGTTGGGCTGCTGGCAGTCCAAACGGGCTGATTAAAAGGTTGCCAAGCATCCGTAAGAAGCTGCCGGTGGCAGGTTCTGTAGGTCTGATAGGGCGAAAGCCCGAAGTATGGAAATGCGAAGCATTTCCATACTTGCACTGAAAAAATAAAGAGCAAGATAAAGAATAATTTCAGGAGGAAGAACAATGGATTACAAGAACGCAGGCGTGGATATTGAGGCAGGATATAAGTCCGTAGAACTGATGAAGGAGCATGTAAAGAAGACCATGCGTCCAGAGGTTCTTGGAGGACTGGGCGGATTTTCCGGAGCATTTTCATTAGAGAAGATTAAAGAAATGGAAGAACCGGTACTGTTATCCGGAACAGATGGCTGTGGCACGAAAGTAAAGCTCGCCATGATTATGGACAAGCATGATACCATCGGTATTGATGCAGTAGCAATGTGTGTAAATGATATTGCCTGTGCAGGTGGAGAACCATTATTCTTCTTAGATTATATTGCATGTGGTAAGAATTATCCGGAGAAAATTGCAGCCATCGTAAAAGGTGTAGCAGAAGGATGTCTTCAGTCTGATGCGGCATTAATTGGTGGAGAGACCGCAGAGCATCCTGGTCTGATGGCAGAGGATGAATATGACCTGGCTGGATTTGCAGTAGGTGTATGTGATAAGAAAGATATGATTACCGGCGAGACCCTGGCAGACGGTGATGTGCTGATTGGTATGGCATCAACCGGAGTACATTCCAATGGATTTTCACTGGTTCGTAAAATCTTTACTATGGATAAAGAAACCCTTGATACATACCATGAAGAACTGGGAACTACTTTGGGAGAAGCATTACTTGCACCAACCAGAATTTATGTAAAAGCACTGCGTGCCATCAAAGATGCCGGCATCCGTGTAAAAGCCTGCAGCCATATCACAGGCGGTGGTTTCTATGAAAATGTTCCACGTATGCTTCCGGAAGGAAAACATGCAGTGATTGAAAAGAACAGCTATCCGATTCCACCAATCTTTACCCTGATGGCAAAAGAAGGAAATGTAGAAGAGAAAATGATGTACAATACCTACAACATGGGACTAGGTATGGTACTTGCAGTTGCACCGGAAGATGTAGATAAAACCATGGAAGCAATCAAATCTGCCGGAGACAAGCCATATGTTGTTGGTAAGATTGAAAACGGAGAAAAGGGTGTTACATTATGCTAAAAGTTGCAGTATTAGTATCCGGTGGTGGAACCAATCTTCAGGCAATTATCGATGCCATGGATAATGGAACCATTACCAATGCAAAGATAGAAGTGGTAATCAGTAATAATCCGAATGCCTATGCCTTAGAGCGTGCAAAAAAACATAATATCAAGGCACTTTGCATTTCTCCGAAATCCTATGAGAACCGGGCGGCATTCAATGCTGATTTCTTAGAAAAATTGAATGAATATAAAGTAGATTTGGTGGTGCTGGCAGGATTTTTGGTGGTAATTCCACCGGAAATGATTGCACAGTACCGCAACCGGATAATCAATATTCATCCATCCCTGATTCCATCTTTCTGTGGAACAGGCTTCTATGGATTAAAAGTCCACGAAGGAGCACTTTCCCGTGGAGTGAAGGTAACAGGAGCTACGGTGCATTTTGTGGATGAAGGAACAGATACCGGTCCAATCATTTTACAGAAAGCAGTTGCAGTAGAAGAGGATGATACGCCGGAGATTCTGCAGCGTCGTGTGATGGAACAGGCAGAGTGGAAAATTATGCCACAGGCAATTGATTTAATTGCCAATGGAAGAGTAAAAGTCGAAGACGGGAAAGTGAAGATTCTTCCAAAAGCAGACCATTAGAATTGAGTAAAAGTAAATAAAGATTAAGTAGAAATGAATGAAAAATAGAAGAAAAATAACCGGATTAGGAGGAGCAGCATGAAAGTATTAGTAGTTGGAAGCGGCGGAAGAGAGCATGCAATTGTGACAAGTGTAGCAAAGAGCAGCCGTGTAGATAAGATTTATTGTGCACCGGGCAATGCCGGAATCGGACAGCTGGCAGAATGTGTGAACATTGGAGCCATGGAATTTGACAAGCTGGTAGCTTTTGCAAAGGAAAAAGAGATTGATTTTACCATCGTAGGAATGGATGATCCATTGGTCGGTGGAATTGTAGATGTATTTGAAGCAGAAGGATTAAAAGTATTCGGACCGAGAAAGAATGCTGCAATCTTAGAGGGATCCAAAGCATTTTCCAAAGATTTGATGAAGAAATATAACATTCCGACCGCAGGATATGAGACCTTTGATGACCCGAAAAAGGCATTGGAGTATCTGGAAACTGCAAAAATGCCAATCGTATTAAAGGCAGACGGACTGGCACTTGGTAAAGGTGTTCTGATTTGTAACACCTTGGAGGAAGCGAAAGCCGGAGTAAAAGAAATCATGGAAGATAAGAAATTTGGTTCTGCCGGCAACCATATGGTAATAGAAGAGTTCATGACAGGCCGTGAAGTATCCGTGCTTTCTTTCGTAGATGGCAAGACCATTAAGATTATGTCTTCCGCACAGGACCACAAACGTGCCAAAGATGGAGACCAGGGCTTAAATACCGGTGGAATGGGTAACTTCTCTCCAAGTCCTTTCTATACCAAAGAAGTAGATGATTTCTGTAAGAAATATATCTATCAGGCAACCGTAGATGCCATGGCAGCAGAAGGAAGACCATTTGTAGGTGTTATTTTCTTCGGTCTGATGCTGACAGAGGATGGACCAAAGGTATTAGAGTACAATGCCCGTTTTGGTGACCCGGAAGCTCAGGTAGTTCTTCCGAGAATGAAAAATGACATCATTGATGTAATGGAAGCCTGCGTAGACGGTAAATTAGATACCATTGATTTACAGTTTGAAGATAATGCAGCCGTATGCGTTGTTCTTGCATCTGACGGATATCCGGTGGCATATGAAAAAGGATTTGAAATCAAAGGCCTTGAGAACTTTGATGGCAAAGAAGGTTACTACTGTTTCCATGCTGGAACCAAGTTAAATGAGGAAGGAAAAATTGTAACCAACGGAGGCCGTGTACTTGGCATCACAGCCAAGGGAGCTACCTTAAAAGAAGCAAGAGCCAATGCTTATAAGGCAACGGAGTGGGTAGACTTCGATAACAAGTATATGCGCCATGACATTGGAAAATCCATAGATGAAGCATAAAGTTAAAGAATGATTTAACGAATCGACAAAATAGGAAGATAAGAAAAGTATCCGTAAAAAACAGAAAAATTTACGGGTACTTTTTCTATACTTAAAAATGCAATGCAATAAAGAGACGAGAATCAATGACGAATTCTTGAAATTAAAACAAGACATAATAAATTTTGATAAAATAAAAACCAATCATACTACGATAATTCAATTCATATTAGAACAAACCGGTTCATATTGGGATAGACCAATTCTTCCGCCCATCCCCCAGTCCGGCACATTCCCTTCTTCTAAAAAATAATAAAATCAGAAAACAAATTAATATAAGTCTCAAAAGAAAGATTTTAAGATTACATAATGTATAAAATAATAAAAATTGATAAGACAACTTGCAGGAGAAAAAGAAAATGCACAAGATACAATCATAAATTTGTAATGTTAAATTTTCTACTCTTGCGCTTGGTGGGATTATCCGATACAATATTAATTTAGAATATACTCTAAATAGTGAAAAAACTAGCGCAGGAGGTGCCGCAGCATGAGTCTGGCAGATAAAATTTTTATCGATATGTGTCAGGATATATTGGACAACGGGGTAAGTACAGAAGGAGAAAAAGTCCGCCCACATTGGGAGGATGGAACCAGTGCTTATACAATTAAGAAATTTGGTGTGGTAAACAGGTATGATTTATCCAAGGAATTTCCGGCAATTACATTACGAAAGACAGCAATCAAGAGCTGTACCGATGAGATGTTATGGATCTGGCAGTTGAAGTCCAATAATGTCAATGACTTACACAGCCATGTCTGGGATGAATGGGCAGATGAGACAGGATCTATTGGAAAAGCTTATGGCTACCAGATGGGAGTAAAGCATAAATATAAGGAAGGAATGTTTGACCAGGTAGACCGTGTCATCTATGACCTTAAGAACAATCCTTTCAGCAGAAGAATCATGACCAATATATATGTACATCAGGATTTAAGTGAGATGCATCTTTATCCATGCGCATACAGCATGACCTTTAATGTAACCCAGAAGAAGGGGGACGATAAGCTGACTTTGAATGCAATTTTAAATCAGCGTTCCCAGGATATCTTAGCTGCCAATAACTGGAATGTCTGCCAGTATGCAGTATTGATGCATATGCTGGCACAGGTGTGCGATATGCGTGTGGGAGAGTTAGTGCATGTGATTGCAGATGCACATATTTATGACCGGCATATTCCTATTATAAAGGAACTGATTCAAAGACCGACGTATGACGCACCGACATTCTGGCTGAATCCGGATGTAAAGGATTTCTATGAATTTACCAGAAATGATGTACGTCTTGATAATTATGTGACAGGACCGCAGATTCAGGATATTCCAATCGCAATATAAAAAGGAGCAGGTGAAAGAGATGAATTTAATCGCAGCAGTAGATGCTAATTGGGCAATTGGCTATAAGAATAAATTACTGGTAAGCATTCCGGATGATATGAAATTTTTCCGTCAGACCACAACCGGGAAAGTGGTAGTCATGGGACGTAAGACCTTGGAAAGCTTTCCAAATGGACAGCCTCTTAAGAACCGTGTCAATATTGTACTGACCAGTGATAAGAATTATAAAGTGAAGGATGCCATTGTGGTGCATGATTTAGACGAACTGCATAAAGAGTTAGAGCAGTATAACAGTGAGGATGTCTATGTTATTGGCGGTGAAAGCATTTATCGTCAGCTTTTGGATGAGTGCGATGTAGCGCATATTACGAAGATTGACTATGCATATGATGCAGATGCCTATTTCCCGAATCTGGATGAAAAGGAAGAATGGCAGATTACAGAAGACAGTGATGAACAGACCTATTTTGATCTGGAGTATTACTTCTTAAAATATGAAAGAATAAGATAAGCAGAAAGAAACGTGTAAGAAATGAATAATCTTATTTTCAGTTTAAATACCACCATGCCAATCTTTCTTGTGATGGTAATCGGTTATATCTTAAAGCAGATTGGTATGCTCAATGATAATTTTGTGACGGTGGCGAATAAGTTTAATTTTAAGGTGACCTTGCCATTTATGTTATTTCGGGATATTGCTACGGTAAATATCCGGGAAATCTTTGATTTGAAATATGTGCTTTTCTGTGCACTGGCAAGTACCGTCTGTTTCTGGGTAATCTGGGGAGCCACAAAGCTCTTTGTAAAGGATAAATCCATCCGTGGTGCATTTGTGCAAAGCTCCTTCCGGAGCAGTGCCGCAGTCATGGGACTTGCCTTTATTGAAAATATTTATGGCAGTTCTGCCATGGGACCATTGATGATTATCGGGGCAGTGCCGCTTTATAATATCTTTTCTGTTATTGTACTGACCTTTGAAGCCAATGAAGATGGAGCGGGAGAAGAGGCAGCACATGGTGGCAGAATCAAGAAAGCATTTCTTAACATATTAAAGAATCCGATTATCCTTGGAATTGCCTTTGGTATGGTGGCAGCATTATTGTCCCTTGATTTTCCTGCCATGGTAGATAAGACCATTGAGAATGTGGCAAAGATGGCAACACCACTGGCGTTGATTGCACTGGGTGCAGGCTTTGAGGGAAGAAAAGCCCTGGCAAAAATCAGACCGACCCTTGCAGCATCTGCAATCAAACTTGTGATACAGCCGCTTTTATTACTTCCGGTGGCAGCAGCCTTGGGATTTACCGGAGAAAAAATGATTGCAATTCTGATTATGCTTGCATCACCGACTACACCAAGCTGCTATATTATGGCAAAGAACATGAAAAATGATGGTGTGCTGACAGCAAGTATTATTGTGACAACAACGCTTTTGGGAGCATTTACCTTAACTGGCTGGATTTTTATCCTTAAGACCATGGGATTGATATAGAGGAGGATGTTAGATGGATATTACAGGAAGAAAATTATTTGTAAAGGCGATGATGGAAGAAGGCGTGGATACCATATTTGGTTATCCGGGCGGAATGGTCACCGACCTTTTTGATGAATTATATAAACAGGATGATATTCACCTGGTGCTTCCCAGACATGAGCAGGGACTGATTCATGAGGCAGAAGGATATGCGAGAGCTACCGGAAAGCCGGGCGTATGCCTGGTAACCAGCGGACCGGGTGCCACCAATATTATTACAGGACTCGCAGATGCGCATTTTGACAGCATTCCGCTTGTTTGCATTACCGGTCAGGTGCCACTTCCGTTGATTGGAAATGATGCCTTTCAGGAGGTTGATATTGTAGGAATGACCCGTTCCATAACAAAATACGGCGTAACCGTTCGGGACAGAAAAGATTTGGGAAAAATAATCCGCATGGCATTTCACATTGCAACCACCGGAAAACCGGGACCGGTTCTTGTGGATATCCCAAAGGATATCCAGTTAGAGAGTGGACCATCCGATTATCCAAAGAGTGTGCAGATTCGTGGTTACAAGCCAAATGAAGGCGTACATATCGGACAGTTGAAAAAGGCATATAAGCTTTTAAAGAGTGCCAAGAAACCATTGATTCTTGCCGGAGGCGGAATCAACATTGCCCGTGCCAATGATATTTTCGATGAATTTGTTACTAAAATGCAGGTGCCGGTTGTTACCACCATTATGGGAAAAGGAGCCATTGGCACATCCAATCCTTATTATATGGGAAACTGCGGTATGCATGGAAGATATGCAGCCAATATGGCAGTTTCTGAGTGTGATGTATTATTCTCCATCGGAACAAGATTCAATGACCGCATTACCGGCGATTTGAATGAGTTTGCACCAAAGGCAAAAATTGTTCATGTAGATGTGGATACAGCATCCATTTCCAGAAACGTTGTGGTGGATGTACCGGTAGTAGCAGATGCAAGAACCGCACTGGAAAAATTATCAGAGTGGGCAGAACCGAAGAAAACAACAGCCTGGATAGCCCGCATTGAGGAATGGAACAAAGAAAATCCTCTGGAAATGCGAAGAGATAAGGGACTTTCCCCGCAGATGATTATGGAAGGAATCAATGAGCATTTCAAAGGGGCCATTATTGCAACAGATGTTGGGCAGCATCAGATGTGGGCAACCCAGTATCTTGAGATGGAACGTGGCGGAACCTTTATTACATCAGGAGGCCTTGGAACAATGGGCTTTGGATTCCCGGCAGCAGTCGGAGCAAAAATCGGCTGTCCGGAACAAGAGGTTATTTGTATCACCGGAGATGGTGGATTCCAGATGAATATGCAGGAAATGGCAACTGCAGTATGCCAGGATGCACCGGTAATTGTCTGCATTTTAAATAATTTTTATCTTGGCATGGTTCGCCAGCAGCAGCAGCTTTTCTACGGAAAACGTTATTCTGCAACCTGCCTGCGTCAGCATAAGGAATGTCCGAACAACTGTAAGGGACCGGGAAAAGACTGCCCGGTATATGAACCGGATTTTGTGAAATGGGCAGAAAGCTATGGCGCAAAGGGTATTCGTGTAACGAACACCGAAGAAATGAATGCAGCCTTCGAAGAGGCAAAGAAGAATAAAAAGACTTCTACCGTAATAGAATTTATGATTGCAACAGAGGACATTGTACTTCCGATGGTTAAGAGTGGAACTGCAATGAGCCAGATGATTTTGAAATAGGAGGAACGTTGGTATGAAAAACAGATGGATTGCATTATATGTAGAAAACCAGGTTGGTGTACTGGCGAAGGTTTCCGGACTTTTTTCCGGCAAATCCTATAACCTCCAGAGTCTTACCGTAGGAACCACGGAAGATGAGAGTGTGTCCCGTATGACAATCTGTGTAACCAGTGATGATATTACATTTGAACAGATTAAGAAGCAGTTAAACAGTATGGTAGAGGTCATTAAGGTAATTGATTTAACCAATGTACCAATCCATATGAAAGAGATTCTTTTTGCAAAAGTGCTGCATTGCAGCGTGGAAGATAAAGCGGAGGTATTTCAGATTGCAACAACCTTTAAAGTAGATGTGGCAGATATTGGGGAAGACAGCGTATTGTTAGAGTGTAAGCTGACAGAACGTCGCAACAATGAACTGATAGCTCTTTTAAAACGCCGCTTCAGGACCATCGAAGTAGTGCGTGGCGGGGCAGTAGCCATTGAATCAATCAGCACATCCTGCCGGTAATATTAAATACCGGGAATATGGGAAGTCCGTAATGCGGAATTCCCATATTTTTTATAATCTTTTTTTCAACAGTGCAATAAACTTCTCAAACTGCAATGGTGTTCCCTGAATTTCCTGTACCTTCAGGCGGTTCTTTTCGTTGAAGCCTACAAGAATATCATGATTTGCTTCTGCTAAGTAGTCGATGATACCGTCGATATCGGATTTTAAGTTCTTCGGACACTGGATGTATAAGTGCTTTTTCGCAGAGATACACAGCGTATAGGAGATACTGAAATGGTACCAGAAGAACTTGTGCAGGGTGGAATGTTTATAAAGCCAGATGATTTCCTGAATCGGAACAAAGGCAATTCCATCCGTAGAGATTTCAATAAAGAAATGCTCGGTAATAAACATATCTTCCGTAGCCAGCTGTGGCAGTGTCGCCAGTTCTTCTTCTGCCTGCATAAGAAGAGTCTTCGGAGAACCGAACCGGGCAAGCTGCTGGCAGGGCGGTGACAGCCATGGAAAATGAATGTATACAAAATAACATATGATACTGAAAATGGCATAAAGTCCACTGCATGCAAAAAGCAGAATCAGAAAGATACTGAAGCCGTAACGGAAACCGGGCTCACTGATATAATAGGAGGAGCTTTCTCCGTAAATACCGCTGTCTGTCCAGTTCAAATCTGCTGCAATTTTAGAAAGCAGGGTATGGTAGGATTTGGTTGCGGTCTGGATTTTGGCATGAACGGTTACTTTGTTAATATTCGGAAGTCCCTCTTCGCTGGTCTTCGGAGAGAGCAGTACGATATTACAGCACCCATCCTGAATTGTATAGTAGTAATATCCATGGGTCTGCCCTAAGACTTCCTGTGTGTATCCGGTAAATTTTAAATCCGTCAGCGTAATACTGACATACCGGTCATTCTCTTTATATAATTTATCAAGAGAAGTTTTTTCGTTGATAACCTTCGGACTTAAGATGGTGCCGATGGGAAAGATAATCCAAAGAACAATCAACAGTATCATATATAGAATCGGCGAAAAAAGCTTATGCCGGTAAAGACTTTTGATGTGGTTGGATATATAGTGGTCTAATTGGTTTGTCATAATTCCTCCCAGTAGTGTTATGATTTTAAGTATAAAGTTTTAGGGAAAAATAATCAAGCCTTAGGAAGCGACTACTTGCTTTTATCAGGGAAAATTGTTAGTATTACAGAAGAATAGGACAGAAAGAGTGGTTGTGTGGAAGCATATACAGAATTTGCAACAGTTTATGATACATTTATGGACAATGTCCCTTACGAAGCATGGAAAAAATATCTGGTGGACATATTAAAAGCAGAGGGGATAAAAGATGGCCTGCTTTTGGAACTTGGCTGTGGAACCGGAAGGATGACGAGACTTTTAGCAGCAGAAGGTTATGATATGATTGGGGTGGACAATTCCGAGGAAATGCTTTCGGTAGCCAGAGAATATACCATGGAAAATACAGAGATACTGTATCTTCTTCAGGATATGCGGGAGTTTGAATTGTATGGAACCATCCGGGCAGTAGTAAGTGTCTGCGATTCCATGAATTATATCATGTCAGAAGAGGATTTGAGACAGGTATTTTCCCTGGTCAATAATTATCTTGACCCGGGCGGAATCTTTATTTTCGATATGAATACCAGATATAAATATGAGGAACTCTTAGGAGACAACAGCTTCTGCGAGACCAGAGAGGACAGCAGCTTTATCTGGGAAAATTATTATGACCCGGAGGAACAGGTCAATCAGTATGATTTAACACTTTTTATCAAAGAAGAGGATGATTTGTTCCGGAGATATGAAGAAACACATTTTCAGCGGGCGTATGAGATAGAAACCGTACGAAAATTAATCGAAGAAGCCGGTATGAAATGGGAAGGTGTCTTTGACGTAGAGACGGGAAAAGAACCGACAGCCTGCAGTGAACGGATTTATATCATCGCAAGAGAACAGGGGAAATAAGAAGAAAGAGGAAGAAAAAATGTCAGATTATATGGTGAGAGCAACAGCTGCAGATGGACAGATTCGTGCATTTGCGATTACATCAAAAGAGATGACGGAGGAAGCAAGAGTCCGTCATAACAGCAGCCCGATTGTAACAGCAGCATTAGGACGTGCCATGAGCGCAGCAGCAATGATGGGCAGCATGATGAAGGGAGAAAAAGACCTTCTGACCCTGCAGATTCAGGGCGATGGTCCGATGCATGGCCTTACGGTAACTGCCAATGCTAACGGGGGTGTAAAAGGCTATCCGGGCGTGGCAGACGTGATATTGCCACCTAATGCAGCCGGTAAATTAAATGTAGGCGGAGCCATTGGAAATGGTGTTTTAAGTGTCATAAAAGACATGGGATTAAAAGATCCGTATGTGGGACAGACAGAGCTTCAGACCGGAGAAATCGCAGAGGATTTAACCTATTATTTTGCAGTATCCGAGCAGGTACCATCTTCCGTGGGTTTAGGAGTTCTCATGAATAAGGACAATACAGTGCGTCAGGCAGGCGGGTTTATCATTCAGCTGATGCCGTTTACAGAGGACGCAGTCATTGATGCCCTGGAGCAGAAAATCGCACAGATAGCATCTGTAACAGAAATGTTGGAAAAGGGTATGACACCGGAAATGATTTTAGAGGAAATCTTAGGAGAGATGAAGCTTGAAATCAATGATACGATGCCGGTTGCCTTCCGCTGTGACTGTTCCAAAGAACGTGTGGCAAAAGCACTGGCAAGCTTAAGCAAGAAAGATTTGGATGATTTAATCAAGGATGAAGAACCGATTGAAGTAAAATGTCATTTCTGTAATGATAATTATGTATTCAGTCCGGATGATTTAAGGGAGATAAGAAAATGAGAGATGGATTTATCAAAGTAGCAGCAGTAACACCAAAAGTAGTAGTCGCAGATCCGGTAGAAAATACCATTCGAATAAAAGCGGCAGTAATGGAAGCAGCAGCAAACGGAGCCAAAGTCATTGTGTGCCCGGAACTTTGCATTACCGGATATACCTGTGGAGATTTATTCTTACAGGAGACTTTGTTAAGAAGCGCAAGGGAGCGGCTGGTATGGCTGGCAAAGGAACTCGGTGCTTTGGATGCCGTTGTATTTGTTGGTCTGCCCCTGATGCATGAAGGCAAGCTTTATAATGTGGCAGCAGCTTTAAACAAAGGCGAGATTATCGGCATCGTGCCAAAGACCCATATTCCAAATTACAATGAATTCTATGAAGCAAGATATTTTTCTCCGGGAAAAGAAGAAGCAGAGGGTGTAGATATTGCACCGGCTTATCATGTACCGATGGGAAGCCACATTTTGTTCCAGTGTGATGATGTATTGCCGGAGCTGGTAATCGGTGTGGAAATCTGCGAGGATGTATGGACACCAAACCCGCCGAGTATTTCCCATGCTCTGGCAGGAGCAACTTTAATCGTAAATCTTTCTGCCAGTGATGAGACAACCGGAAAGGATATTTACCGGAGAGAGCTTGTTGCAGGACAGTCTGCCCGCCTGCTCTGCGGTTATATCTATGCCAGTGCCGGAGATGGAGAATCCACACAGGATGTAGTATATTCCGGTCATAATATCATTGCAGAAAACGGAGTGGTTTTAGCAGAATCCGAACGTTTTACCAATGAGACGGTATATTCTGAAATTGATATGGAACGTCTGGTATCCGAAAGACGGAGAATGAGCACTTTTGCAGCAGGCAGCAGAAGCGAGGATTATCTTAGATTTTCTTTCTTTATTGATAAATCAGATACCACACTGAGCCGTTTTGTGGATCCGGCGCCATTCGTTCCGGGCAATAAGGGCAAGCGTGATAAACGTTGTGAAGAGATTTTAGCTATTCAGTCCATGGGACTTAAGAAACGGTTAGAGCATACCAGATGTAAATGCGCAGTGGTAGGCATTTCCGGTGGACTGGATTCCACACTGGCACTTCTGGTTACGGTACAGGCGTTTGACCGGCTGAAGCTTCCGAGAGAGCAGATATATGCAGTTACCATGCCGGGCTTTGGAACCACTGACCGTACCTATGAGAATGCATTAAGTCTCATTCGCTGTCTTGGCGCAAAGCTGATAGAAGTGGATATCAAAGAGGCAGTACGCATTCATTTCCGGGATATTGGTCAGGATGAGAGTGTACATGATGTCACTTATGAAAATGGACAGGCAAGGGAACGTACCCAGATTCTGATGGACATTGCCAATAAGAATAATGGTATGGTAATCGGAACTGGAGATATGTCAGAGCTGGCATTGGGCTGGGCTACCTATAACGGTGACCATATGTCCATGTATGGAGTGAATGCATCCGTACCGAAGACGCTGGTGCGCCATCTGGTACACTATTATGCAGACACCTGTGGAAACAAGGAACTTTCAATTGTACTTTATGATGTCTTAGATACACCGGTCAGCCCGGAACTGCTTCCACCGGAAAATGGAAAAATCGCCCAGAAGACAGAGGATATTGTAGGACCATATGAACTGCATGATTTCTATTTATATTATGTGATGCGATTTGGTTTTGCTCCGGCAAAAATATATCGCCTGGCACAGGTGGCATTTGCGGGGCAGTATGACAATGCAGTGATTTTGAAATGGTTAAAGACCTTCTACCGCCGTTTCTTCTCACAGCAGTTTAAACGTTCCTGTTTGCCGGATGGACCAAAGGTCGGTACGGTAGCAGTATCACCAAGAGGTGATTTAAGAATGCCAAGTGATGCATCAGTGCGTATCTGGATGGATGAAATCGAACATTTGAAATAAAAAAACTGCTGCTCAAAATGGAGCGGCAGTTCTTTTATAAAAACCTATATGTGCTTAAGCTGTTTTTCAAAAGATTCTTTTGCCTTGCTGCGGCCGAAAGCAAAGTTCCTGCCGTAGACGAAAGAGTACATGACAGCAGCCATTACAAATGCAGTAACCACATCAAATACAGAATGCTGTTTTAAGAACATGGTTGCAAGAATAATGCTGACCATAAGAATGAAAGAAGCCAGCTTTAACTTCGGACGATCCTTAAATTCTTTACTGTTACAGATTGCAATGTGAACACCGAGCGAATTATAAACATGAATACTTGGAAACAGGTTTGTCGGTGTATCGGTTGCATAAAGCCAGGCTACCATATGGGTGAAGACATTGTCATGCTCAAAGGAATGCGGGCGGAGATAATGTCCGTTTGGATAGAGGCTGGATACTACCAGAAATACAGTCATTCCCACAAACAGGAATGTACAGAGCCGGTAATAATCTTCTTTATTTTTGAAGAAAAAGTAAAGAACCGCATATGCGACATATCCAAACCATAACATATATGGTACGATGAAAAATTCTATAAATGGGATTTTATCATCCAGTGCAGTATGTATTACGTTGAAATTTGAAGTCACATGTTTTTCCAGATAGGTAAACCATGGAAAATATATGAATACATACAGCAGAACCCATGCGTGCTTATATTTTTGAAAAAATGCTTTGAGATTTTGCTTAAAGTTATCTTTTTTCAACATCGGATTCCCCTTTTTTAATGTAAGAATACTACTTCTATGGTGGAATTCTAGCACAGCATTTTTTAAAAAACAATGCTATAAAATCGAATTTAATAATTTTTATGGAATTCTTAAGATTTTAATGGAAAAGGAACATTTTCATTGTGCAAGAATACAAGAAAATGTATTTCATTTTTTAAATAAATATTACAAATGCGGGATTTCATTGACAAAGAAAAACGGTCAACTATAATGGAAACTAGCAAAATAGAAAGGTTAAGGGATATGAAGAAGAATGAAGAGAAACAGCAGGAAACTGCAAAGGAAAAAATGAGCAGAAAAAAACTCCTTTGTGTAATCGGAATTCCTGTAGGAATATTAGTTGTGATTTATCTGGTACTGGCACTGTTTTTTCAGAGCCATTTTGCATTTCGTACCACGATAAATAATGTGGGGGTATCCGCTTCCTCAACCAGTGGTGTGGAAAAGAAGATCACGAAGCAGGCATCCAGGTATGAGATGAAACTGGTGGAGCGTGAGGATAAGACAGAGAGCATCAGTGGAACAGACATTGACATGGAGCCGGTATTTGATAAGCAGGTAAAAGAGCTTTTAAAGAAACAGAATGGATTTGCATGGCCGTACTATCTTATTTCTCCACAGAAATACGAAGCGGAGACCATGATATCTTTTGATGAAGAAAAATTGAAGGATGTTCTGGATCATTTGTCCTGTATGGATGAAAGCAAATGGACGGATTCCGAAAATGCACAGATTAAGGATTATACAAAGGATGGTTATGAAGTGCAGCCGGAGGTATATGGAACAAAAATCGATAAGGATGCATTTACGGAGAAAATCAAAGAAGCCTTGGATAAAATGCAGCCGGAGTTTGACCTTTCCGGGGAAGGCTGTTATGAAGACCCTAAGGTAAAAGAAGAGGATGATGTATTTCAGGATGCATTGGATACTTTGAATAAATATACCCAGATGAAGATTACCTATCAGGCAGAAGGCAAGGATGATGTGGTTTTGGATGGAGAAACCATCAGTACCTGGCTTTCTGTGGATGATGATTTCAATGTGTCTGTAGATGATGAGGCATTGAGCGCTTATGTAAAAGCTATGGCAAAAAATTATAATACCGCCTATGGAAACCGGACACTGGATACCTCTTATGGACAGACAGTGACAATTTATGGTGGAAATTACGGATGGTGGGTAGATAATGCAGCTGAAAAGGAAATGATACTGGAGGATTTGAAAGCCGGTAAGGATGTAACAAGAGAGCCGGTTTATTCCCAGACGGCCAACAGCCATGGTGAGAATGACTATGGTAATACATATGTGGAAATCAATCTGACCGCACAGCATTTGTTTTTCTATAAGAACGGATCACTGGTGGTAGAATCTGATTTTGTCTCCGGTAACCTTGCAAAGAATCATGGAACGCCGTCCGGCTCTTTTGGTGTTACTTATAAGGCAAAGGATGCGGTGCTTCGCGGCGAAGATTATGAGTCTCCGGTATCTTTCTGGATGCCTTTTAACGGTGGTGTTGGAATGCATGATGCCAGCTGGAGAAGTACTTTTGGTGGAACAATTTATAAAAGAAGCGGTTCACATGGATGTATCAATCTTCCATACAGTGCAGCAAAAACAATTTATGAAAATATAGAAGCTGGTTATCCGGTGCTTGTTTATGAACTGCCGGGAACCGAGAGCCAGAAGGGCAAGGATATGGATGCAGCATCTGCAGTAGATGAGGCAATCACCTCCATTGGAGCAGTAACCCTGGACTCCGCAGGAACCATTGCGTCTGTCCGTTCCCAGTATGATGCTTTATCTGACAGCGCCAAAGCATATGTAAAGAATCTGAATGTGCTGACAGCAG
Source organism: Roseburia amylophila (assembly GCF_025567465.1). NCBI lineage: Bacteria > Bacillati > Bacillota > Clostridia > Lachnospirales > Lachnospiraceae > Roseburia > Roseburia amylophila. The sequence continues at coordinate 46,215 of NZ_JAOQKI010000011.1, read as the reverse complement.
CCGAGTCAGCTCTGTCACAGTTGCAGTATGAACAGGCCCTGCAGGAATTGCAGAATCAGGAAAGTATAGATGCACAGAATGTAACGAATACAATCATGGCATTGCCAGATACGATAACTGCCACAGATGCAGCAGCAGTAGCCAATGCAAGAAATGCCTATAATGCCTTAAGCGAGGGCGCAAAAGCGAAGGTACCACAGAGTGCACTGGACAAGCTGGCAGCCGCTGAAGCAGCATTGTAGGGAATTGGAATAAAGAATAAGAACGCCAGCTTCTGTTCAGACAATTTTAGTATGATGAATGTCTGTAGGAACCACTGAAAATAAATTGAAAATAGAAATAACACCAGCCTCTGTCTGGATGATTGCAGATACATGAGGGAGGGTTGTTAGGGACTTATGAAATTCGTTCGGAAACAGGCAACGCCGGTACAGGGATGTACCGGCGAGGCGCAGATGAACATGGATGTGAATTTGCGCCGGTTGTCAGAATCATATATGTTTTTATCGAATTTCCAATGTCCCTTACAGCTCTCTCTCGTATCAAAATCATCCGAACAGAGGCTGGTGTTATATATATATTTATATTTTCATGTTTATTTGTAATTATCATAATGCATATGGAAAAATGTTGCCAAATAGCAATTGAGATGTTGCAGACTAGAACGGCAATATTGCAAAGAAACAGGGCATATAGTATAATCTTATCAAGAAGTAAAAAATATAAATTATGTTGCTGACGAGCACAAAGACAGATGAATAATATCCTGTGAAAATGTGCCGGATAACAGGAACGGATGAAAATAAATCGAAAGGAGAATGTATTGATGAAAGAGCAGGTTTTGACAAGGTTTAAGGAATTATTTGGGGATGAAGGAGACATCCGTGTGTATTTTGCACCGGGACGTGTGAATCTGATTGGAGAGCATACGGATTACAACGGCGGTCATGTATTTCCCTGTGCACTGACCATTGGAACTTATGGCGTGGCAAGAAAACGTGCCGATAAGAAACTGAGATTTTATTCCATGAATTTTGAACAGCTTGGTGTGCTGGAATCTTCCATTGAAGGCTTGAAACCGGAGAAAGAAGCAGACTGGACGAATTATCCGAAGGGTGTTATCTGGGCGTTTGGAGAAAAGGGCATGCAGGTAGATACCGGACTGGATTTGTTATTATTTGGAAATATCCCGAATGGTTCCGGACTTTCTTCTTCTGCATCTGTTGAGGTACTGACCGGATATATCTTAAAGGACTTATTCGGATTTGGTGTAACGAATCAGGATCTGGCTTTAATCGGACAGTTTTCAGAGAATAAATTCAATGGAGTGAACTGTGGCATCATGGATCAGTTTGCCATTGCCATGGGAAAAGCAGAGCATGCGATTTTCTTAGACACGGCTACTTTAAAATATGAATATGCGCCGGTTCGTTTAAAAGATGCTAAAATTGTAATTTCCTGCAGCAATAAGAAGCGTGGTCTGGGTGATTCGAAATATAATGAACGTCGTGCAGAGTGTGAGGAAGCACTGGCAGAATTACAGAAGGTGGTGGACATCAAAAGTCTTGGTGAATTGTCCGAGGAACAGTTTGAAGAGTATAAGGGAGCCATCGGAAGTGAGGTCCGCATGCGTCGGGCAAAACATGCGGTATATGAGAACCAGAGAACCCTAAAAGCAGTGGAAGCTTTGAAAGAAAATGATGTGGAAACCTTTGGAAAGCTGATGAATGCATCCCATGTATCCTTAAGGGATGATTATGAAGTAACCGGAATTGAACTGGATACCTTAGTGGAAGAAGCCTGGAAGGTGGATGGAGTCATTGGATCCCGTATGACAGGTGCAGGCTTTGGCGGATGCACCGTCAGTATTGTAAAGGATGAAGCAGTAGAGCATTTTATTGAAGCAGTAGGCAGTGCCTATGAAAAGAAAATTGGATACAGCGCAGATTTCTATGTGGTAGAAATTGGAGACGGTCCATCCAGACTGGCATAAGAAACAGGAGGTAAGTCATGATTTGTGAAGATATCTTAAAATTAACAGAATATGGCATGGTAACCGGACTGGTTCCGAAGGAAGATGAAAGATTTACCATCAACCGCCTGCTGGAATTGTTTGAATTAGAAGAATTAGATGAGGACGCTGTGGCAGCTTATCAGTCACGGACTCCGATGAGCAGAGAAGAAGCAGAAGAGAGTCTGGAAGAATTATTAAACCGTCTGCTGGATTATGCTTATGAAAATGGCATTTTAAAGGAAAACAGTGTAGTATACCGTGATTTGTTTGATACGAAAATCATGGGAATGCTGATGCCGAGACCAGGTGAAGTAATTCATAAATTTCAGAGCCTTTATGAGAAGGATGCAAAGGCGGCAACAGATTATTATTATACTCTTAGCCAGGACAGTAATTATATCCGCAGATACCGTATCAGACGTGATATGAAATGGACCGCAGAGACGGAGTTTGGTGAACTGGATATTACAATTAACTTATCCAAGCCGGAAAAGGACCCGAAAGCCATTGCAGCTGCAAAGCTGGCAAAACAGAGCGGCTATCCGAAATGCCTTTTATGTAAGGAAAATGAAGGTTATGCAGGAAGAGTCAACCATCCGGCAAGACAGAATCACCGTATTATTCCGGTAACCATCAATCATAGTGACTGGTTCTTACAGTATTCTCCTTATGTGTACTATAATGAGCACTGCATCGTGTTTAATGGAAAGCATACACCGATGAAAATCGAGAAGGCAACCTTTGGAAAACTGCTGGATTTTGTAAAACAGTTTCCGCATTATTTCGTTGGCTCCAATGCAGACCTGCCGATTGTAGGAGGTTCGATTTTAAGTCATGACCATTTCCAGGGTGGACATTATGAATTTGCCATGGCAAAGGCACCGCTGGAAAAAGAGATTACCTTTGCGGGCTTTGAAGATGTGAAAGCCGGAATTGTAAAATGGCCGATGTCAGTTATCCGCCTGTCCGCACCGGATACAGAACGGCTGATTGAGCTGGCAGATAAAATACTTCTGACCTGGCGTGGCTATACGGATGAGGCAGCATTTATTTTTGCAGAAACAGACGGGGAGCCACATAATACCATTACGCCAATTGCAAGAAAACGAGGCAATAATTACGAACTGGATTTAGTGCTTCGTAATAATATTACAACAAAGGAGCATCCGCTGGGCGTATATCATCCGCATGCAAAGCTTCATCATATTAAGAAGGAAAATATCGGCTTAATCGAGGTAATGGGTCTGGCAGTGCTGCCGGCACGTCTGAAGGACGAGATGGCACAGCTTAAGACGGCAATTCTTTCCAGGGCTGATTTACGGAGCAATGAAGTTTTAAGTAAGCATGCAGACTGGGTAGAGGAATTTTTGCCGAAATATGAGAGCATTACGGAAGAAAATATCGACGGGATTATCCGAAAGGAAATCGGACTGGTATTCCGTGAAGTTCTTCTGGATGCCGGTGTATACAAATGCACCGAAGAAGGAAGAGAAGCATTCTTACGCTTTATTGACACGGTAAATAAATAGAAAAAGGCGTTTATCCGGGAGAGGGATTCTGGTTAACATAAGAAAAGAGCATCATTGGCATAAGGTGTCATCCAATGGGAAGGATGAAAAACACCGCCTTTGATGCTCTTTGTTGTATGTTATGACTCTTGCAAGAAGGAAAGAAATGCATTAATATAAGAGCAATATGATAAATTATGCAAAAGAATAAGGGCAGAATGGAGATTTTATGAAACAGCAGATAAAGAGTTCTTTGATATTATTATTGACCGCAACCATCTGGGGCGTTGCTTTTGTAGCCCAGAGCGTGGGCATGGAATATATTGGTCCATTTACCTTTAACGCAATCCGGTGCGTTCTGGGGGGACTGGTGCTAATCCCGGTTATTCTGGTTTTAAAGAAAAAGAAAGAGACAGGAGCAGAAAATCAGGAAAAAGAGGATAAAAAGACTTTGTGGGCAGGCGGAATTGCCTGTGGTGTAATTCTTTGCATTGCATCCAATCTGCAGCAGTTTGGCATTATGGAAGCAAGCGTTGGTAAATCTGGCTTTTTTACGGCGTTGTATATTGTGATGATTCCGGTTATCGGCATCTTTATTGGAAAGCGTCCGGGAATCAAGCTGTGGTTTTGTGTAGCACTGGCAGTTGTGGGAATGTATCTGCTTTGTATGAAGGACGGCAGTTTTACCATTGAGCGGGCAGACATCATGCTTCTTTTATGTGCACTGGCATTTTCCTTTCATATACTGGTGGTTGATTATTTTTCGCCGAAGGTAGACGGCGTAAAAATGTCCTGTATACAGTTTTTTGTATGCGGAGTACTTTCAGCAGTAGGAATGCTGTTTACAGAGACACCGGACATTTCCAATATTCAGGCGGCATGGCTGCCTTTGTTGTATGCGGGACTTCTTTCCTGCGGCGTTGGCTACACCTTGCAGATTGTAGGACAGAAAGGCATCAACCCGGTTATCGCATCCCTTATTATGAGCCTGGAATCCGTGATTTCCGCACTGGCTGGCTGGGTGATCTTGGGACAGGTATTATCACCAAAAGAAATTTTAGGCTGCGTATTGATGTTTGTGGCAATTATTATCACGCAGATTCCCATCGGAAACAAGAAAACAGATTGATTTTACGGATAGTCTCAGCTATACTGTAACAGAATAGAAAGAGAAAGAAGGCATAAGATATGTTGTCAAAAAAGATAAAACAGGCAATGGCAGGAAGCTCTGCAATTCGTGCCATGTTTATGGAAGGAAAAGAAATGGCTGCCAGATATGGGGCAGAAAATGTGTATGATTTCAGCCTTGGCAATCCGGCTACACCAGCACCGGAAAAAATTAAGACAGCAATTTATGATATTTTGGATAAAGAAGACCCGCTTGTGGTGCATGGATATATGGCAAATGCAGGCTATGAGGAAGTAAGGGAGGCAATTGCAGAGAACTTAAATGAACGCTTCGGAACCAATTTCCATGGGAAGAACCTGATTATGACAGTTGGTGCAGCAGGCGGTCTGAATATTATTTTTAAGACGATTTTAGATCCGGGCAATGAAGTTATGGTATTTGCTCCGTATTTTGGTGAATATAAAAGCTATGCCGCAAACTTCGATGCAAAGATTGTGGAAGTCATGCCAAATGAAGCAGATTTTATGCCGGATTTAGCAGACTTTGAACGAAAAATTACAAAAGATACAAGAGCGGTTATCATCAACAATCCGAACAACCCGACCGGAGTGGTATATTCAGATGCAACCTTAAAAGAGATTGCCAGAATTTTAACTGCGAAGGAAGAGGAATTTGGAACCGATATTTATCTTATTTCCGATGAACCATACCGTGAACTGGTTTACGACGGCGTACAGGAGAATTTCCTGACGAAATATTATAAAGATACGCTGGTAGGATATTCCTTCAGTAAATCTTTATCACTTCCGGGCGAGCGGATCGGTTATGTGGTAGTGCCGGATGAAGCGGCAGATTCCGCAGAATTAATCGAGGGAATTACCGTATCAAACCGTACTCTTGGCTTTGTAAATGCACCATCCCTCATTCAGAAAGCAGTGGCAGAGTGCTTAAAGGAAAAGACCAATCTTGAATTTTATGACCGCAACCGTATTGCTTTATATGAAGGACTGACGAAGCTTGGATTCACCTGCATTAAACCACAGGGAGCATTTTATCTGTGGCTGAAATCTCCGGTTGCAAAGGAAGAAGAATTTGTAGAAGCTGCGAAGAAATACCATTTGATTCTGGTAAAAGGAAGTGCCTTCGGCTATGGCGGTTATGTACGCCTTGCATACTGCACTTCTTATGAGACAGTAGTAAATTCCATGCAGGCATTTGCAAAGCTGGCAGCAGAGTATGGACTGAAGGCAGCAGAATAAAAAATCGGAAAACGAAAGAATGATAAAATCAAGCAGCAGATAGAAGGAGTAAGACATGAAAGCATGGGAAAATAACATACGCAAAGTTATCCCGTATATTCCGGGAGAACAGCCGAAGAAAGAGAAAATGATAAAACTGAATACCAATGAGAATCCGTATCCACCGGCACCGGGAGTAAAGGATGTTTTAACCTCTTTTGATACCGACCGGCTGCGTCTTTATCCGGATCCAAAGATTGAGAAACTGACGGACGCAATTGCAGAACGATATGGTTTAAATTCCAATCAGGTATTTGTGGGCGTTGGCTCAGATGATGTACTTGCCATGTGCTTTATGACATTTTTTAATTCTAATCGTCCGATTCTGTTTCCAGATATTACTTATTCTTTCTATGATGTCTGGGCAGAGGAATTCCGTATTCCATATAAGCAGATTCCGCTGGATAGGAATTTTACAATTTGCCCGGAGGATTATGCTGGGGAAAACGGAGGAATTGTATTTCCAAATCCAAACGCACCGACAGGAAAGCTGCTTCCGTTAGAAGATGTGGAACGCATCATTGCACAGAATCCGGATGTCATTGTTATTGTGGATGAAGCATATATTGATTTTGGTGGAACATCTGCATTGCCGCTTATTGATAAATATGACAATGTATTGGTAGTCCAGACCTTTAGCAAATCCCGTTCCATGGCAGGCATGCGGATTGGATATGCGATGGCACAGCCTGAATTAATCAAATATTTGAACGATGTTAAATATTCATTTAATTCTTACACCTTAAATTCCCTTACGATTGAAATGGGAACGGCTGCTATTTTGGATGAAGCTTATTTTAAAAAGACAACACAGAAGATTATTGCAACGAGAGAGCGTACCAAGGAAGAACTTCGGGCACTGGGATACCGGATGGATGATTCAAAGAGCAACTTCCTCTTTGTAACCCACGATACGATTTCCATGGAGAAGCTGTTTGAAGATTTGAAGAAGAAGGACATTTATGTCCGTCATTTCTCCAAACCGGAGCGGATTGCAAATTACCTGCGTATTACCATTGGTACAGATGAAGAAATGAATACGCTGATTACGTTTTTGAAAAACTATAAACAGTCATAATTCATTAGGAAAGGAGTATTATGTTATTACATTATCTGATTGTATTTTTTGTTTCCATGGTACCACTGATTGAACTGAGGGGAGCGATTCCATTTTCACAGGGCTTTGGACTTCCATTGATACCATCTTATATTATTTCCATCATTGGAAATATGCTGCCGGTACCATTTATTTATTTCTTTGCAAGAAAAGTACTGATTTGGGGTGCAGATAAGCCGGTTATCGGAAAATTTTTCACTTGGTGCTTAGAAAAAGGTGAAAAGGGCGGCAAGAAGCTGCAGGCAAAGGCAGGAAGAGGATTGTTCCTGGCATTACTGCTCTTTGTTGGAATCCCGGTGCCGGGAACCGGAGCCTGGACAGGAACTCTGGCAGCCAGCATCTTAGATATGGATTTTAAATCATCTGTTATCGCAGTGATGCTTGGCGTATTGCTGGCTGGTGTAATTATGATGTTAATCAGTGTTGGTGCATTTTCTATGATTCGCTAACAGGGTGGAATGTAAAAAGGATATCTAAGTGATAAAAAGCACAGCGTGTATAGTAATGTTATTTACTATATATTCTGTGCTTTTTAACTTTACAGGAAATTGCTTTCCTGTAAAGTTAAAAACGCTCCGCGAGGATGCGCACTGCGGCGTATAAGGTAGATGTCGCAAGCGACCGCCGCAGGTGCGAAAATGTGCTAAGGAACATTCTTTGTTTAATAATGATTTAATTTCTAATACTTTAAACTACAGTGTCGATGCTTTTTCGGCAAAATCTGTATTTACAAGATCTTCATAAGGAGCGGCACCGGAGAGAACACCAGACTCTTCTAAAATAGTAAGCATTAAGTCATAGCCTTCTTCCCGGAGTATTAAATCTGTGTTCCAGGTTTCCTGGTCATAGTAGCGGCTTACAATAAGTGTAAGGGTTTTAAGATCTGTTTCGCTAAACTGCGGTACAATGACAGAGGCAATTTCTTCCGGACTGTGACCTGCTACATAATCCATGCCTTTCTGTAAAGCATTGGTGAAATGCTGGATAAGGTCGGCATTTTCCTTAAGATAGCTTTCTTTGGCACAAAAAGCAGTATATGGAAGGTAGCCGGAATCCACGCCAATGGAGGCTACCACATAGCCGTCACCGGACTGCTCCAAAGCAGTAGCGGATGGTTCAAATTCAATGGTATAATCTCCCTGCCCGCCGGAAAAAGCCGCTGCGGTAGAACCAAAGTCAATACTCTGGTCGATTTTGACTTCGGAAGGAGAAACACCATTTTCCCGGAGTACATATTCATATACCATTTCCGGTGTGCCACCGGCTCTTCCGCCCAGCACATCTTTTCCAATCATATCTTCATAGGAAAAGGAATCGGTGTTTTCCCTTGCAACCACAAAGTTACCGGCACGCTGGGTAAGCTGTGCAAAATTGATGACATGGTCTTTTGCACCTTCCGTGTAGGCATAAATGCTTGCCTCTGTTCCCATGAACCCTACATCTGCATCCCCGGAAACAACGGCAGCCATAGTTTTATCCGCTCCAAAGCCGGTGGTCAATGAGAGCTCGATTCCCTCATCTTCAAAGTAGCCTTTTTCGATGGCCACATACATCGGTGCGTAAAAGATGGAATGTGCCACTTCATTTAATTTTACGGTTGTTAATGCTTTAGAATCATCTGATTTGCAGGCACAAAGCGGGAAGGACATAAGAAGAATTAAGAAAAGAGAAATACCTTTTTTATAAAATCGTTTCATAGAGCATCCTTAAAAGACATTTGTATTATAGTATGAAAGACAGATGAAAATGTGCTATGATGAATAGGATAGGATTGTCTGAAATTTAGAAAACAGTATTAAGACAAGAGATATAAAAGGAGAACAGAACATGAACGACTACGTAGACCTTCATACTCATACAATTGCAAGCGGACATGCTTACAGTACTATTGAAGCAATGATAAAGGCGGCAGAGCAGAAAGGAATCCGGCTCTTTGGTATTACAGAGCATGCTCCGAAAATGCCGGGAACCTGCAGCGAGTTATATTTTAATAATCTTCGCGTGCTGGAAAGAAAGCATGGAGAAATGTATACGCTGTTTGGCGCAGAACTTAATATCATGGATATGGAAGGGCATGTGGATCTGCCGGAGCGTACCTTGAAGCAGATGGATTTGTGCGTTGCAAGTATGCATGGTCCGTGTTTTCATCCGGGAACCATAGAAGAAAATACGAAAACTTATCTGAATGTGATGAAAAATCCCTATGTAAATATTATCGGACATCCGGATGATTCTTATTATCCGGTGGATTATCGTGCATTGGTGGAAGGTGCAAAGGAACATCATGTATTGTTAGAGGTCAACAATGGCTCCCTGACACCGGGTGGCTTCCGGCAGAATACGAAGGAAAACAGCTGCAAAATGTTAGAACTTTGCAAGGAATATAAAGTTCCGGTTATCATGGATTCCGATGCGCATGTGGATACTGCAGTTGGGAATCATCAATATCCATTGGAAGTTATTCAGATGGTAGATTTCCCGGAAGAACTGGTGGTCAATACCAATGTGGAACTGGCGAAGAGTTTTTTGAATTATTTTAAATCACCGGAACATCTATAAGGAGTTATCACAGGTGAGAAAAGAATATCAACAGCGGTATTGACAGAAAACAAGAGTTAGCATAAACTAACTCTTGTAAGGAACATTACAATACACACAAAATACTTTGGACGTAAAGGGAGCAGACTTTTGATGCGGGTCTGCTCCTTTTATATGTCATCCATTAGGGGATTGCGATGTGGGAGAAAATTTATTAAAAAATTTTGCAGCAGTCGAAGCACATTGATTTTCATATGATGAAACGTCACCGTTCTAAGAGGTCTGTTTTTCTTTTTACGATAAAAACCGTCTTTTCTATGTTTGACAAAATATTGGTACTGATCGTCGAAGTGCAGATGCCTGATAAGGGCTGTTAGGGGCACTTGGAATTTCGTCTGGCAACAGGCAACGCTGGTACAGGGATGTACCAGCGAGGCACAATTGAACATGGATGTGAATTTGTGCCGGTTGCCAGATGAAATGAAAAGTATATCGAAATTCCCAGTGCCCCTTGCAGACATTAGGTGGCATCTGTCCTCGACGGACAGTACCAATATTCTGTCAAAGCAACAGAAAAGACAGTTTATCATCAAGAAAAACAGACCCCTAAGAACGGTTGACATTTCACATAAAAGAAAATCAGATGTGCTTTGACTGCTGCAAAATTCTTTGATTCTAAATGTTATCTCCACATCGCAATCCCCTAATTCTGCCAGTGAATCTCACCTGCATCAAGAACCGCAAACCGGATTAACTCTGCACTGTCCAGGTTCTCATGATGCATATCGATTCCGTTAATTGAATGATTATCATAGGTCGTATAGTAATAAATCCCCTTATCCGTATTGCAGCAGGAAGTGTAGATTGTAATTTCATATTTCCCATCAGCAACTTCACAGCAGCCCCGCTGCTGGTCGACGGAACCTAAGATATGAAAGAACTGGCTGACACTATCGATTTCTGAACTGCCGGAAATGGAATGTAGTCTGGTGAAAGCAACCCGGATAAAACGGGATTGGGAAGATAAATCGCCCGGCAGACCCAAAGCCCCCATACCGCGGCTGTAAGCCTGTAAGTTGAGTTTGTCGGAAAAATGATTTTCCGGCTGCCTGGATGAGAGAGCCGCATAATTATTTAAAGCAAACATCTGCATTGGAAAAGGTGGATTGTTGGTCAGCACACCGGCAGGATTGTCATAGATATGAAGCCCGTCTGCCATGGATTCCACAACGATGTTTTCACTTTTGTCGGCAATCATCCAGTGAAGCTGTGCTGCCGGAAAATGGCTGGCAAAAACAGTTCCAACGAGATTCATCTGCACTAATTTTTCTTTGGCTTCTGAAACAGAAGCACACTGGCTTAGAATCCATGGAATAAATTCAAACTGTGCAACATTTTCCTTTGTATCAATAATATCAGCATAAGCGGCATTTCCCACAAAGTTAAGCCCTGCCATGCAGACACCTTTTTCATTGCAGGCATCATAATAAAGAGGATAGTCAACACCATTGTCCGGTGCTACATGAGCCATGCCAATCATGGCATAGTGGGAGCTTAAAGTCCCGGCATGACGGAAATGAAACGGATAGTTGCGGGGGGTAATGGTGACTTCATTGCCATAGGAAAATTCATAATCAAGGGTTCTGCCCATGTAGAAGTTTTTTGTTTGATAAGTAGCTGCGGTGCACATAAAATAGCCTCCTTTTATCTTTCTTTTGTATTAGTATTCTGCTGAAAAATCAGATTTATGTAATAGGACTATTATAACGTGGATACAGGGGTAAATCAAATTGAGAAATAATGAGAAAAAATATCGATAAGAAAGGTACTATTTTCAATAACAGGTGTTATAATACAACTGGATTAGAAAGAACTAACATAAAGTAGTAACAACTAAGAAAGGAAGCACATTATGGGAAGATATTATCGGATGTCTAAAAAAGTAACAGAGGATCAGGTGAAAGAAATTCTTCGTGAAACATTAGAATTAGAAGATGTAGAGGAAGCAGAATATGAGGCAGAGACACAGCTTCTTAAAATTGTAACCAAAGATAACCAGTTTGCAGGTGTTATGACCAAAGTGGTAAATATCTGCAGCAGAATCGGCAAAGGAGCAGAATTATCATTTGCAAAATTTTTCATTGAAGGATAGAAAGTGAAGGGATTATTTGAAAGCTTGTGAATATTGCGGCACATCTCCATGATATTGGAAAAATCGGTGTTCCGGATGCTGTTTTAAATAAAGAAGGAAAGCTTGATGATGAGGAATGGGAGGCAATGAAGAAACATCCCTCTATTGGAGCTGCGATTCCATTGATGCCATGACTTCAAACCGGAGTTATCGCAAAGCACATGATTTTGATTACTGTTATCAGGAAATCAAAAATAATCTTGGCAAGATGTATGACCCGATTATCGGACAGTATGTCTTAGACCACTGGGAAGAAATTATTTCCGTAATCAAAATTTCAAGATAAGATTCTGTTGTTGATAAGAATTCTCAATAATGAAAAAGAGTATGGACAATGGGTTTTAATGGCGGTAAGCTAAAAAACAAACAGAAATAGGAGGAATACATATGTTTGATTTTGTGAAAAAATTTAACTGGAAGAAGACCGGAATCTTTGCTGCCGGTGTATTGTTTGGAACAGCCGGAATTAAAATATTAGGTAGTAAGGATGCAAAGAAAGTCTACACAAACTGTACAGCAGCAGCATTACGTGCAAAGGAATGTGTCATGAAGACTGCTTCTAATATCCAGGAGAATGCAGAGGATATTTATGCAGAGGCACAGCAGATTAATGAAGACAGAGCTGCTAAAGCAGCAGAATATACAGATGAATCTGTAGAAGATGCAACAGAAGAAACTGTAGCAGAATGAACATTGGACATGCGATTTTGCTCGTTGTTCATGTAAACTATGAGAATCACCTGCAGAATATGCTGTAGGTGATTCTTTATCTGAGGAAGTATGTAATATGAGATTTGTTATAAAACATGAGATAAAAGGAAGACTTCGTATTCATATCATTCAGGGCGGGATGAGTTTTCGCCAGGCAGATATGATGGAATATTACCTGAGTAACTGCAAATGTGTCACTTCAGTGAAAGTAAATGAACGTTTACAGGATGCAGTAGTCTGTTATGTGGGAAATCGTGAGGAGATGATAGAGACACTGCGTCATTTCTCTTATCAGAAAGTGGATGTGCCAGAGACTTTTTTACAGAATTCCGGCAGGGAGCTGAACCGGACTTACTGGGACAAGCTGGTAAATAAAGTGGTACTCCGTATGGGCAGTAAGATGTTCCTGCCATATCCAATCCGCGCAGGAATTACCATGGTCCGTTCCGTGAAATATTTGTGGGCTGGAGTGTCTGCATTGGCGAAGGGCAGGATAGAGGTTCCGGTGCTGGATGGAACAGCTATTGGAGTCTCTCTGCTTCGCAATGACATCAATACAGCAGGTTCCATTATGTTCTTACTGGGCATTGGAGAAATCTTAGAGGAGTGGACACACAAGAAATCCGTTGATGATCTGGCAAGAAGTATGTCCTTAAATGTCAGTAAAGTATGGCTGTGTCAGGATGGACAGGAAATACTGGTACCGGCATCTGAGATTAAAGAAGGCGATGAAGTCTGTATTCATATGGGAAATGTCATTCCGTTTGATGGCGTGGTAACGGAGGGGGATGCGATGGTAAATCAGGCATCCTTAACCGGCGAATCCCTTCCGGTGCATAAGAGTGTAGAAGGTTATGTCTATGCCGGAACTGTATTGGAAGAAGGAGAACTGACCATTCGTGTCAAAGAAGTAAATGGCTCCAGCAAATTTGAAAAAATTGTCACGATGATTGAAGAGTCAGAGAAGTTAAAATCTTCCCTGGAAAGTAAAGCCGAGCATCTGGCAGACCGCCTGGTTCCGTATACATTATTAGGAACAGGCATTACCTGGCTCTTTACCAGAAATACCACAAAAGCATTAGCAGTTCTTATGGTGGACTTTTCCTGTGCATTAAAACTTGCAATGCCGGTATCTGTATTGTCTGCAATCCGTGAAGCAAGTGTGCACAATATTACTGTAAAAGGTGGCAAATTCTTAGAGGCAATGGCAGAAGCAGATACCATCGTCTTTGACAAAACAGGTACTCTGACCAAAGCACAGCCTACCGTAGTGGATGTGGTTTCTTTTATGGATAAGCCCACGGAAGAACTTTTACGTATTGCTGCCTGCTTAGAGGAACATTTCCCTCATTCTATGGCAAAAGCAGTTGTAGATGCAGCCCAGGAAAAGAATCTTGTGCATGAAGAACTACATTCTAAGGTGGAATATATTGTAGCACACGGAATTTCTTCCACCATAGAAGGAAAGAGTGTGGTAATCGGAAGCTATCACTTTGTATTTGAAGATGAAAAATGTGTGGTTCCGGAAGGCTATGAAGAACAGTTTAACAGCCTTCCATCAGAATATTCACACCTTTATATGGCAATTGAGAACCGCCTTGCAGCCGTTATCTGTATTGAAGATCCGCTTCGTGATGAAGCAGCAGCCGTTGTAAATTCCTTAAAGACAGCCGGAATTAAGAAAGTTGTTATGATGACAGGGGATAGTGAACGTACAGCATCCGCCATTGCAGCAAGAGTGGGCGTAGACGAGTATTACTCCGAGGTACTTCCGGAAGATAAGGCAAGTTTTGTAGAGAAAGCCAAAGCAGAAGGACACAAGGTCATTATGATTGGAGATGGTATCAACGATTCACCGGCATTATCTGCGGCAGATATTGGAATAGCCATCAGTGATGGAGCAGAGATTGCAAGAGAAATTGCAGATGTAACTATCGGTGCAGATAATCTTTATGAGATAGTAACCTTAAAGGTGCTGAGTAATGCATTGATGAAACGGATTCATAAGAATTACCGGACAATTGTTGGGTTCAATACAGGACTGATTGTGCTTGGCGTGGCAGGAGTCCTGCAGCCAACTGTATCTGCATTACTTCATAATACATCTACCTTGGTAATTACCTTAAAGAGTATGCAGAATCTTTTGGATTAAAAATTTCCTGAAACAGAAATTTTGCGGTTCAGGAGAAGAAAAATTTTGAATAGAAAATTGAAAAGAAAATTTTTCGAAAAACGGTTTACTTTCACACTTTAATATGCTAACATTTTTGTATTGAAATAAGTATAATATGAAAAGGAGAGGCAGAATGAGTAAGAATGTAAGAACGGAAGCAGTGGATCATTTGTTTGATGCAATCTTAAGCCTTGAAAATAAAGAGGAATGTTATAAATTCTTTGAAGATGTCTGTACGGTAAATGAATTACTGGCATTCTCACAGAGATATGAAGTGGCAAAGATGTTGCGTGAGCAGAGAACTTATCTTGATATTGCAGAGAAGACTGGTGCATCAACGGCAACCATCAGTCGTGTGAACCGTTCCTTGAATTATGGATGCGATGGATATGATATGGTATTTGCCAGAACGAATGTGAAGCCGGTAGAAGAAAAAAAAGAGGAAAATTAAAACGAAGAGTAGAGATAAAATTAAAACGATATTTAATTTTTACACAAAATCATGTAAATGATAAAGAAAAGCACCGGTTCAAAAACTGGTGCTTTTTCGATTTACAGGAAATTACTTTCCTATAAAGTAAAAAACGCTCCGCGAGGATGTGCCAAGGCACATTCTTTTTTCCAGGCATATGGCTTTTTATTCGTTCGACTTTTTTTCGGAAGTCTTTTTCTCGGAAGCTTTTTTCCCTTCGGAAGCTTTCTTTTCTGCAGCACGCTGCTCATCTTCGGCTTCTTTTTCCATTTCTTTCGTCTCGTCAATCAGCTTTTCAATCAACATACACTTTACAAATACATCAAAACTTAACATACAGATAAAGGAAAAGGTATGAAGAAAATCCTGGTCTTCTTCCGGTGCATCTGCAAAGGTGGTAGAACTGGTATTGAATTTCTTGGTAATATCCTTCATCAGATTTTTTACCTCATCCCGTTCCAGACTGAACACCTCTTCATAGACAGTTGTCAGATTGAAATCTCCTTCTGCATTGAAGAAACGTTTTGCCAGAGGATTTAAGATACTTTCGATATCATTGATACTTAATATGCTTTTGAAATAATAAATGAAAATCAGCATCAGAATATGTTCTTTGCTGTATTTCTTCTTGACCGGCGGTGGAAGCAGATTGTTTTTTGCATAGTTGTTAATCATGGTTTTGGTCAGAATCTTGTCATCGGGATGACGCTTGGAAGCTGCAAGCTGGGTATCCATGAAGGTTGTAATCTGATCCATGTAAAGGTCAATATTTGGAATACTTTCCGGACGGATATAGTCAATCCGTGACAGACTGGATAAAATACTGTTTAATAAATCTTTTGCATCAATTGTCATTTGAATTCACCTCATACCTATTATATAGTATTGAAAACTAGATAACAAGAAGAAAAATGACAGAAAGCATATACAATGACGCTGTGATGTGTAAATGACATTGCGTGATGCAACTACAATAGAATAAACATAAGGGAAAAGAACTCATGAATGCGTTCGACGGACAGTACAAAAAGAAATCTGAAAAGAAATACAGAAAATATGTTCCCATCCCTTAAGGAAGTATGGTATACTGAGCGGAGTGGTATTGAGGAGAGTAAAGGAGCATTATGAGTATATACGATTCATTAAATGAAGAACAGAAAAAAGGTGTATTTACAACAGAAGGACCTGTGCTGCTGCTGGCGGGCGCAGGTAGCGGAAAGACCCGTGTGCTGACCCACCGGGCGGTATATCTGATAGAGGAACTGGGAGTCAATCCCTATCATATCCTTGCAATTACATTTACCAATAAGGCTGCAGGCGAAATGCGGGAGCGTATTGATGACATGGTGGGCTATGGCTCGGAAAATATCTGGGTATCTACCTTTCATTCTACCTGTGTGAGAATTCTGCGCCGTTTTATTGACCATATCGGATTTGGAACCAACTTTACCATATATGATACAGAAGACCAGAAGACCATTATGAAGGATATCTGCAAGCGTCTGGAAATTGATACGAAGATGTATAAGGAAAAAAGTTTGCTTGCGGCCATTTCTTCTGCAAAGGACGAGCTGATCAGTCCGGAAGCATATGCCCTTCGGGCGCAGGGAGATTTCCGGAAAATGAAGGAAGCAGCCGTTTACCGGGAATATCAGCAGGTGTTACGGAAAAATAATGCACTGGATTTTGATGATTTGATTGTAAAGACCGTAGAGCTTTTCCAGTCGGATATGGAAGTGCTGGATTATTATCAGGAGAGGTTCCGTTATATTATGGTGGACGAGTATCAGGATACCAATACGGCACAGTTCCAGCTGATTAAACTGCTGGCAGGCAAATATAAGAATCTCTGCGTGGTAGGTGATGATGACCAGTCCATTTACAAATTCCGTGGAGCAAACATTTATAATATATTGAATTTTGAAAAAGAATTTCCAAATGCAGTCACCATCAAGCTGGAGCAGAATTACCGTTCCACCCAGAATATTTTAAATGCAGCCAATGGGGTCATTGCAAATAATGTGGGACGAAAGGCAAAACGCCTCTGGACAGAGAATGAGGAAGGCGAAAAAATTGCATTTCATCAGTTTGAAACCGGATTTGATGAAGCAGACTATGTAGCAAAAGATATCCGGAGCAAAGTGCGGGAAGGCATGTATCATTACGGAGACTGTGCCGTATTATACCGTACCAACGCCCAGTCCCGGCTTTTCGAGGAACGTTTTATCACAGCCAGCATACCATATAAGATTGTGGGAGGCGTAAACTTCTATTCCAGAAGAGAAATCAAGGATTTACTGGCTTATCTTAAGACCATTGACAATGCCATGGATGATCTGGCGGTACGCCGTATTATCAATGTGCCAAAACGTGGAATTGGAGCAACGACATTAAGCAGGGTGCAGGATTATGCCGATGAAAACGGTCTTACCTTTTATAATGCCTTAAAAATGGCAGAAGAGATTGGCACAATCGGACGGGCATCTGCAAAAATCAGACCGTTTGTAATGCTGATTCAGAGTATGCGGAGCAAGTTGCCGTATATCAGTGTATCAGAGCTTTTGCAGGAAATCATTGAAGAAACCGGTTATGTCCGTGAGCTGGAAGCAGAAAATACAGAGGAAGCACAGCAGCGAATGGAAAATATCGATGAGTTGATTTCCAAAGCGGTTACTTATGAGGAAAGCGAAGAAGAGCCGACCTTAAGCGGATTCTTAGAGGAAGTAGCACTGGTTGCAGATATTGACAGTGTGGATGAGACACAGGACTATGTAGTGCTGATGACGCTGCACAGTGCGAAGGGGCTTGAATTTCCACAGGTTTATCTGGCAGGAATGGAAGACGGACTGTTTCCGGGATTCGGTGCAATCTGTGCGGAAAATCCAACAGCGGAAATCGAAGAAGAACGTCGTCTTGCCTATGTGGGAATCACAAGAGCCAAGGAGCGGTTGTCCATATCCTGCGCAAGAATGCGTATGATACGAGGAGAAACACAGTATAATAAGGTGTCCCGTTTCGTAAAAGAGATTCCGCGGGAACTTTTAGCGGGAACCATCCAGAAGGAAAAAATGCCGGATATTCCGAAACCAAGTATGATGGCGAAAAATGCATTTTCGGCAAAGCCGATGGCACTGCGCAGAACTGGCGTACCGGAGGCAAGGAACTTTGGCAATTCCGCAATGAAAAAGCCGTTGGATTATGCTGTGGGTGATACCGTTTCCCATCTGAAATTCGGCACCGGAGTCGTAAAGCAGATTATTGATGGCGGCAGGGATTATGAGGTTACCGTTGATTTTTCCGGTGTAGGTGTGAAGAAGATGTTTGCATCCTTTGCCAAATTGAAAAAGTTATAAAAATTTTATGAATTTGTAATTTTTTCTAGTAGATTGGGGAAACATATGCTATAATGAATTAATAAAAAGAGTTCTAGGTGGCAGGAAAATGAAAAACTGTTGTTGGCATAAAAAGGAGTGGTCAGAAATGGAAAAAATGGAAGAATTAAAGAATTTATTAACCGCAAATGTGAACAAAGTAACAGAATTATTGCATAAAAAGGAGAAAGAGGAAATAATGGAAGAGAAGAAAAAATCAAAAGCTGGTTTAATTTTTGCAATCATTGGTATTGTTGTAGTAGTTGCTGCAGCTGCTTATGGATTATATCGTTTCTTTGCACCAGATTATCTGGAGGATTTTGAAGACGATTTCGATGATGATTTTGAAGATGATTTCTTTGACGAGGATGACGAGGAAGAGAAATAATCATTATCATTTGCATAATTTAACAGGTGAAGATGTAAAGGGCTGTGTGATATCATGCAGCCCTTTTACTGAGTGTGCCGGAAACGCTGCGGATGACATGTGTTTCTGGAAAAGAATTGTTCGTGTGAGGTAAGTATGAAAAAAGGTCAGGTATTACAGGGAACTGTTGCATATGTGGATTTCCCGAATAAGGGAGTCGTAAAAGTAGAAGAAGGAAAGCAGGTAATCGTAAAAAACGTATTACCGGGACAGGAGATTTCCTTTTCTGTAAATAAGGTAAGAAAGGGAAAAGGCGAAGGCCGCTTACTGGAAGTTTTGAAGAAAGCACCAAATGAGCTGCCGGAAGCACCATGCCCGCATTTTGGAATCTGTGGAGGCTGTACTTATCAGAATTTATCCTATGAAGATCAGCTTGCATTAAAAGGACAGCAGGTGAAGAAACTGATGGATGCGGTAGTAGACCCGGAAATCTACAGCTTTGAGGGCGTAAAAGCAAGTCCGAATGAATTCGGATTCCGTAATAAGATGGAATTTACTTTTGGGGACGAATATAAGGATGGCCCCCTTGCTCTTGGCATGCATAAGCGTGGCAGCTTTTATGATATTGTTTCGGTAACGGACTGTAAAATTGTAGATGAAGATTATCGGAAGATATTAAGCTGTGTGCAGCAGTATTTTGCAGAAAAAAAGATTTCCTATTATCACAGAATGCGGCATACCGGATATCTGCGTCATTTACTGGTGCGTAAAGCGGTAAAGACCAAAGAGATCCTGATTGACCTTGTAACGGCAGGTGCAGAGCATATACTGGATGGTCTGACAGAGGCAATATCTTCAGAAAAAGAATTGTTGGCTGGAATGAAAGATGCATTATGTAAACTTGATTTAGACGGTAGCATTGCAGGAATTCTTCATACGAAAAATGACAGTGTAGCAGATGTAGTAAAGGATGAAGGAACAGAGATTTTATATGGAAAAGATTATTTCTACGAAGAACTCTTAGGACTTCGTTTTAGAATTACACCATTTTCTTTCTTCCAGACCAACTCTCTGGGAGCAGAGGTGCTTTACCAGACTGCAAGGGACTATATCGGAGATACGCTGACCGAGAAGGCAGACAAGGTGGTATTTGATTTATACAGCGGAACCGGAACCATTGCACAGATGTTGGCACCTGCCGCAAAAAAGGTAGTGGGTGTGGAAATAGTGGAAGAGGCAGTGGAAGCCGCAAAGGAAAATGCGGCATTAAATGGTCTTGAAAACTGCGAATTTTTAGCCGGCGATGTCTTAAAAGTATTGGACGATATTACTGAAAAACCGGATTTTATCGTATTAGATCCTCCACGCGATGGCATCCATCCAAAGGCATTGGAGAAAATTATTCGCTATGGCGTAGACCGTATGATTTATATTTCCTGTAAGCCAACCAGTCTTGCAAGAGACTTAGAGGTTTTAACCGCCAGAGGATATCAGGTGGAGCGGATGTGCTGCGTGGATATGTTCCCTTGGTCCGGAAATATTGAAACCGTTTGTCTGCTTTCAAAGAAACCTTGATTTTCTGCGGTTTGTAGGATATTAAGGGGAGAAAAATGAATGTGTGTTTTCAGGTCTTTTGAATGAAACATTTGAATATCGAAACAGTGGGGTGTTTTGAGACTCTGCTGAATAATAGGCTTTTGCTAAAAGGTATCACTTTTGCGAAAATGTATGATACCTTCCGGCAGAAGCCTTTTTGTATAAAGATAACTTGACTTCTAAATCTTACTGATGTAATATTTACACGAGTGCAGCAGGAGTTCGAACGATATTTTTTTGTTGTGAAATCTTACACATGTAATAAAAAAAGGATGAGGAATGTATAGTATGATATATTCATCAAAGAGAAATTTTTTTACTCAAAAATCTTACAAATGTAATATTTTGGAGATATAGTGTACATTGAAAATAGAATATGACCATATCAGCAAAGCAAAATGAATGGAGGTCAATATGAAGAAAGGAAAAAGCAGACATAAAAGAAAGAAAAGCAGGCTCCTATGGATTGCGATTGCTGTTATAGGAATGGCTGCGGTAATTTCTGCGGTATGTGTGGCAGGAATGTTGGAAACAAAAGAAAATGCCTGGAGGACACCGGAAGAACTTCTGGTGGAGTACATGTATCATATCCCCAAAAAGGAATATGAAGAAATGTATGCGATGTTGCACGTTGAGGCATCGGGAAGTATCAGTCAGGAGGATTTCATAAAACGCAACTCAGCTATTTATGAAGGCATAGAAGTCCAGAATATGGCTGTCCGGATTATTGCATATGACGAGGAGCAAATGACGGTAACCTACCAGACTTCTTTCGATACAGTTGCAGGAACTATCAGCTTTGAGAATGAAGCACTTTTCCTAAAAGACGAAGAAGGATATAAGTTGGTTTGGGATGATTCCATGATTTTTCGGAATCTAACTTCTACAGATAAAGTAAGAGTTTCCACTACACAGGCAGAACGAGGAGAAATTCTGGATAGGAACGGACGTGTCCTTGCAGGAAAAGGTACAGCATCTTCGGTTGGAATCGTTCCGGGAAAGTTGGAAAACAGAGAGGAAGCAATCGCACAGATTGCAGAACTATTGGAAATCACACCGGAAGCGATAGAAAAGAAACTGTCTGCAAAGTGGGTAAAGGATGATTCTTTTGTTCCTATTAAAACGATTCCAAGAGTGGAAGAAATTGAGTTAATGTCTATCAGTCCAGATGAAGAAGTCCTAAAGGAGAATGAAAGGCATGAAAAGTTGCTGGAGATTCCCGGAGTGATGATATCTGATGTTGAAGTGCGTGAATACCCATTAGGGGAAGCAGCTGCACATTTGGTCAGATATGTTCAAAGTGTTACTGCGGAAGATTTAGAGGAACATGCAGGAGAAGGCTATACAGCCAATAGTGTAATCGGCAGAAGTGGAATGGAGGGATTGTTCGAAAGTGAATTCAAAGGCCAGAACGGTTGCAGGATTTATATTGTAAACTCGGAAGGCAAAGAGAAGGAGGAACTTGCTTGCATCCTGGTACAGCATGGACAGGACATCCAGCTTACGATAGATACTGATTTACAGGTTTCCTTGTATGAGCAGTTTAAGGAAGATAAAAGCTGCTCGGTAGCCATGAATCCTTATACTGGAGAGGTATTGGCTTTGGTCAGCACACCAGCCTATGAC
Organism: Roseburia amylophila; assembly: GCF_025567465.1. NCBI lineage: Bacteria > Bacillati > Bacillota > Clostridia > Lachnospirales > Lachnospiraceae > Roseburia > Roseburia amylophila. Next base: position 24,104 of record NZ_JAOQKI010000011.1, on the reverse strand, counting down.
AATAACGATTTTATTATGGGATTATCGAGTGAGCAGTGGACTGCACTTAACGAGGATGAGAATAAGCCAATGTATAATCGCTTCCGGCAAGTATGGTGTCCGGGGTCTACATTTAAGCCAATTACCGCTGCGGTCGGCTTGGAATCAGGAGCAATCGATCCAATGGAAGATTACGGGAACGTAGGCTTAAGCTGGCAAAAGGATGCATCGTGGGGGTCCTATTATGTAACAACACTCCATGCATATGAACCAGTCATTTTAGAGAATGCCCTGATATATTCCGACAATATTTATTTCGCAAAGGCAGCATTAAAGATTGGATCAGAAGAGATGGAGAGTTCTTTGACTGGACTTGGTTTTAATGAGGAATTGCCATTTGAGATTAAGATGGCAGAGTCGCAGTATTCTAATTCAGAGGGAATTGAAACAGAAATACAGTTAGCTGATAGCGGTTACGGTCAAGGGCAGGTTTTAGTGAATCCGTTACATATGGCTTGTATCTATTCTGCTTTCTGTAACGAGGGAAATGTCATAAAGCCTTATTTGGTATATCAGAATGAAGCAACAGCTGAGTATTGGATTCCGGGTGCCTTTTCTAATGAGACAGCAAGCCGTGTATTGGAAGGAACAAAGAAGGTTGTGAATGATTCTAATGGAACTGGATATGCAGCCCATCGGGATGACATTCTTTTAGCAGGAAAAACAGGTACGGCAGAAATCAAGGCATCGAAGGATGATATTTCGGGTACGGAATTAGGATGGTTTGCAATTTTTACAGCAGAAGATACGGTAGAACGTCCTATATTGATTATCAGCATGGTAGAAGATGTGAAAGGTAGAGGAGGAAGTGGATATGTTGTTAAGAAAGACGGCCTGGTCCTGGAAGAGTGGTTTAGCAGTAATTAGTTTTGTACTGATGCTTAGTGTTTCAGGGTGTAGCGATGCACCCCCGGAAGAAGATACAGTTTCGGAAACAGTAATTGATATTCAAGCTATTCCAGAAGATTCTAAGGAGAACGCAGAAGAAATTATAAACATCTGTATAGATCTTTATAAGAAGGCAGCAGAAGAAAACAAGATAGCTGATTTGGAAACGATTCGTAGTATTGTAAATTGCCTTGGAGAAAATGGATATCCGGCTGTTGACAGCAGAAATCAAATTAACATGACGGACCCAGAGAAGGTAGTGGAATTCTGCGAAAAGGTGGATGCACAGGAAGAAGCAGAAATAACAATTCTTGAAGTCAGTTATTTAGGCGGATTTGTAAAATACGATTTACACACAAAAGACGGAAATGTAGATGTGGTCAGAAGCTATTACAAGTACGAAAATGGAGATATACAAAGAGAGGTTACTGGAAGCTATCAGGCGGAGTATTGGAATTATACAGAAGAAGGTTACCTGATGTTTTCCGGTGTCTGGTTTTCAGAAGAATTGTATGTTCTTACATTGAGTGGGGCAGAGGAGCATACCGCATTGCGGGTACAGCCATTGGATGAAACATATCGGGAGTTGAGTCGGAAATATCTCCGCCCGATTGGCTTTGAACAGAATAACATGTTTATTGTGGATTGGAGCGAGGATGATTTCGGGGCTTTGAATTTCTATGATATGTATGACATTCTCTATCCAAAAGTAAATGGTCAGTATGTTCCCTATATTGCAGATGACAACCTGGCAGTAAGTGCAGTTTATCGGATTCCAAAAGAGGAATTTGAAAGCGTTATTATGAAATATTTCAATATTGATAGTGAAACGCTGCAATCCAAAACCGTCTATTATTCGGAGGATTCAACTTATGAATATAAGCCGAGAGGCTTCGAAGAAGTAGAGTACCCGGAATATCCATATTCAGAGGTAGTCGATTTTACAGAAAACAGCGATGGGACAATTACACTTACAGCTAATGTAGTATTCCCTTATGCAGGTGATTCCAAGGTATATGCTCATGAGGTTGTGGTCCGCCCGTTAGAGGACGGAGGGGTACAATATGTATCCAATCAAATTATACCTTCCGAGGATAATTATGAGGAAACATGGCATACACCACGGTTGACGTTGGAAGAATGGGAAGAATTGTACGGAGGCGAATAATGGAAGATGTAAAATGGCTGCTTAGAAGATGTGGACTTCCGATTTTGCTGCTGTTGATTTTCGTGATAGCCGGAGTGTTCTGTTGGGGAAAATTGCATGCAGAAAAGCAAAAGGTGGCAGAAGAAGTATGGGAGCCACCTATAGAAATCGAAAATAGCGAAGCAGAAACAGAAGAAGCCGAGAATGCGGAGATTTCCACAGAGTCAGCATATTGGTTTATTCCGCAAGCCAGTGATGATCTCCTTTCAGAAAAGGAGAAGGAGCAGCTGCAGAGTACGGTTTTGTCAGCAGCAGAATCGGTCAGAGAAATCTATAAGGATATTGTAATTGCAGATGCACCAAGCTACTCTTCCGGTATTAATGAATTTACCCACGAGCAGAGGAAAGCCGTGGTGGAACAATTGGGCAGAAGCGGTTTGGTAAGTGTTGAAGAAGATACTGCCATGCAAAACCATGAAGTAATCGAAACATTTTATGCGGATTACTTGGATGGACGGGACTCGATGGTTACGGTATTTGAAGTATATAGAGATGGACTGATTGGAGCAGTTACCTTCATTTATCGGAAAGGTGAGCTGCAGACCTATTACATAGGAATTCGGTGGAAGGAAGGCGGTATACCAGAGATACAGGGAACTTCGGTAAGTAATGTGGCTGAGATTAAACTGACCGAAAAAGGATATTTTATCTACGCATATGAATATGTGATTGCACATGCAAGTTTAAGACAGTATTGGAGAATAGAACCGCTTCCGGAAGACTGGCGGGAATTGACGGAGAAATACATATCAGGACTAAGCTATGTGAATTACAATGTGCTTGTCACAAATTGGGACAGCAACAATGTAGAGGACATTCTGATGCCTTGTATGTATGAAGATATTTATCGGATTTCTACGGGCGAAAATCTGAAAACTGAAGATTGGAAGATTCCGGCAGAGGAATATGAAAGGATAATGACTACTTATTTTCCGGTATCGGTAGAACAGTTGAGAGAGCATTGCGGGTATGCTGAGGGCAGCAACAGCTATGAATATGAGATGATTTATGCCAGCCCATACCCACCTTTTGGAGAGGTGGTTGACTATACAAAAAATGCGGATGGAACGATTACACTTATCGTAGATGGAGTATGGTCGGATTATAATTCTGATCTCGCTTTTCGGAATACGGTTGTGGTTCTGCCATTTGAAGACGGAACTTTCAGATACCTTTCCAATTCTATAGAACAAATTGAGTTGGAACTGCCGCCGATAGCAAGAAAGAAAGGATGATATTATGGCATTAAAGAAAAAAAGCATTCTGCTGATTATGGCATTTCTGATTGGATGCGACCTGTGTGCCTGTGGAAAAGAAGATAGCGTTGTGGGTGAATCTCTTGTGGAAGATACGGAAGAAGTATCTTCCACGGAGGAAACAAAAAGTGCCGAGGAAGAGGCTGCAGAACAATGGGAAAAGGGCTACGACCTTCCAGTAGATGAACAGGAAAGGGAAGAAGCTGAGACTGACTGTAAAAAGCTGATGGAACATTATCTTGATATTTATGAAACTGCAGATAAAGGGATAGCATCCAATGTTGTTTTGGATGATCAAACGGTTCTTGAAATGCAGAAGAAGGTAAAGGACGCAGGATATCCAATTGCTACGATGGTAACGTATTCTAACATGGGGAATTATGAAAGTGTCGATAGTTTTCTTAAAGAATGTATGGAAGGGCAAAGCGGTTCTGTAGTAATTTATGAAATCCACAACGATGGTGGACTGGGCAGAATGAAATTCATTTTTGATGGAACGGATATGTATGTTGTAAGTACAAGAGGAATCTGGAATGCTGACAACGAGCCGGGAATTTCGTACATTTCATATACGAGACTCAAGGAATGGAAATACACGGAAAAAGGATGGTTCTGCTATGAGTTGTGTGTGCCGGAGCCACCGGAAGTCAGTGAAATTGTGGATGGAAGCTGCCTGATTAGAATAAAACCTATGACAGAGGAACAGCGTGAAATGTCTGAACGTTGTGTTCGAGGTCTTGGGTATCAGGGAAATAATCTTTTATGCTCGAATTGGGATACTGACCATATGGAAAAACTGGACTATAATGGAATGTATGAATATCTGTATGCCATGAAACATCAGAAAGCGTTTGATGCCGAGGATTATTCAAATGGAATACCAAAAGAAGAATTTGAGAGTTTGATCATGGAATATCTTCCAGTAACAGCAGAGCAAATTCAGGAATATGCGGTATTTGATGAAAAAAATCAGACTTATGTATGGGTACGACTAGGCTGCCTTAACTATGCACCAACTTTTTTTGGAACTTCGCTGCCGGAGGTTATTGATATCAAAGAAAATGAGGATGGAACAGTGACATTAACGGTGGATGCGGTGTGTGATATGGTCATTTGTGATGATGCGGTCATAACCCATGAACTTACAGTAAAGTTTGCTGATGATGGTAGCTTTCAATATTTGGGGAATAAAATCCTTGATGATGGAATTAAGGAGATACCAGCCTATCAGTACCGAATTAAAGAATGATTGATAATATTGGTGATGATGGTAATATTACAGATGTAAGAGAGTGAGAATAAATGAAAAAAATAAAATTGGTTGGAATATTGGCAGCAGTTGTTATGCTGATATTTGTAGCAGTTACAGCTTATTTGCATGAAAAGAATGCAGATAAATCAGAAGAAATATTTGTTATTCCTGTAAACAATGATGAATTATTTGTTAGTTCGGAGGAGAAATATAATTCTATTAAAGTATATAAGCAGACAAATATGCTAGTTATAAATGCACAATCGGAAACGGCGTTTTTCGATGGGGCACAATTTACAGTAGAAACTGATGGGAAAATAACGCCGGAAGATATAGAAATTACTTGGATGACCATAGGTGGCAATACGGAGCAGGCAGAAGATAATGACCGTATTATCGCTGAGATAAAAATATATGATAATGATGAATTGATTTGTGATACAAAGATAAATTTTGCAAAAAAAGCAATTGACGCAATAGAAGATGTGTTAGAAAGGAACGGGATGTAAAAAAGGAGGATACATGAAAAAATTAAAATTAGTTGGAATATTGGCAGCGGTTGTATTGATAGGCAGTGTGATTTCAATTCCACTTATAAATAACCATACAGCCTATAAGGTGGAAAAGGCATTATGTGAAATCCCGTTGCCAGAGGAAACAGAATTGATAGAGTCGTTGTCACAGGCTGGGAAGCTGACGGGTAACGGAAATGGAATGCAGTATTTCGGAGCAATTTTAATTCGAAGTGATTTGTCTTTGGAAGAATTGGATGCTTACTATTCAGGTTACAGAAGTAATGAATGGGAATGTTTGGTGGAAACTCAGGAAGGGCAGTCCATTGAGGTGATTGAACATAAGGCACTACAATTTTCGGAAGAAATAGAGGACGGCGGTTATTACATTGTATATTCATGGGGAAGTGGAAATTCTCTATTGAAAGAACTGGATATACGAGGACATTAAAAAGGGGGCTATATCAATGAAAAAATTTATGCTATGTATTATGGGCTCGCTCATTGCACTGTTTGTAGTATTTTGGTGTTGCATTTCGTATACGGTAAATTACAAGAAGATAACTTGCGATACATCCGTTTCACCAGATAAAAAATATGAAGTGGTACTTCAAGCTGTTGGAGAACCGGAATGGGCTTTTGGTTCAGCAAGTGGACGGTTAGTCCTTAAAGAAGGCGAAGATAAGATATCGCAAACAGATTTTGAATTGCACAATGACGGTGCAAGCATCAGTAGCAGCTGTTGGAAGGTTACCTGGCATGAGGATTATGTAGAAATAATTCTATCAGGTGAAGAACAAATTGATGAACAAGTCATTTTATATTTCGATGGTACGAAAGAAATACAGCAATTGACAGATGTAGCAGATATTGAAGTAGAATATCCATCAGGAGAGAGATTAGATGAAAGCCGGGTTATAACTGAACAATCCTTTGATGTAGAATTGAATGATTGGGGTGAAGTACAGTTTGTATCTTATCTGCCGACTTATGAAACGCTCTGGGAAGATGTTTCATTTGTGCTGGCAAAAGACAATCAAATTATATATTATTTTCCGGAGTGTTATGAAAATAATAGTACAGAGAATGATAGTGTAGGAATGTTTGATAGTGTTGAAGCGGTTGGATTTCAGGATATAGATGGAGATGGTGCAAAGGATGTGATTGTCATCATAAACTATGTTACAGGAGCAGGACCGCAGGGAATGATGCCACGAAAGACCATTAGAATATTCAGTTCACAGGATAATGGTTTTGTCATTCAACACGATTTAATGGATGAATTAATGGAAAATATGAATGAGGATGATATTTCTATTCCTGCGATCTGTGATTATGTGACATTAATGGAAACAAATGAAATATATGATGGATATCGTACTATATATCAACAATACTTCGCAGACGAAGGATGTGATTTTATGATATCATACGGTGCGAATGGAAATTCTAGAGTTATCTTAAATGAGAATGAGGAAATAATAGAATATCTTGTATATGACAGACTTTCGGAGAATGAAAAATGCGAATTATATGTTTTATACAGAAGTAAGAAAAACACAGATGGTTCATGGTATATCTTAGAGGCGGAGATCCTTGATATATTTGCATATAGTATGTCTACAAAAGATGTGGTCAGTAGTGGTAAAACATCATGGTCAGCGACTGGAAGTGAAGAGCATGAAATAAATTAAGATAAGCTTTTGATTTTAATTCGATTATCTACATGTGGAGTGAGGTGTTTTTATGAGAAAGTTTGTTAGAATGTATTCTCCATTTTTAGTATATTTTGTATGTGTGGCTTTGGCTTATTTTCTTTGTTTTTATTTATTTCCCAAATATAATGCGGCCTTAGCCTATTTTGGTTTTTTAATTATATATACATATATTGATATTGGGGTTTTTATTTTAGGTTTTTTTATGGGAAAAATCATTGTCAAACGCAGCATTGACATTAGCTTTTTGCTGTGCCTAATATATGCATTAATTTCTTTCGGGTTGATGCTCTTGATAGGTTCTCTGAAATACGTTTTTTATGATTATATGTATAGTAACTTTACGTTTACATTTTCAATCTTCATTGAATCATTAGGTGATAGAGATAGTTTGTTTGTTTCAATTGGGACATTTATATCTTTTTTTATTGGAGAAATTGTAGAATACATCAATGATAAATCTAATTCTTGACGTATAGAACTGGATAATTGAAACGCTTTTATGCATAAAGTGAAAATAAAAAAATCGGGCAAAGGATTATACGACTATGACCTTTACCCGATTTCTTTATTTCCAGATATTCATGTCGGACAAGATAGACATGGTTATTTCAGTTGCGTTGCCTCCGGTAGCATCGCTGTCTGCACCAATGTTGGTAGCGAAAAAGTATGTATTATCTACAGTTTCGATATAGCCGATAAACCATCCGTTCACATCCTGGCCATCCACACGTCCGGTTCCGGTCTTTCCGTAGAATGTTCCGGCATCGGAAGAGGAAAGGCAGATGGCATCTTTTACTGCATTGATATTTTCAGGGGCGAAGCCAAGGCTGTTATTCTGCAGCCTGGTTAGAAGTTCGACCTGCTCTATTGGGGAAATCTTCAAGGAAGATTCCATCCAATAAGTGGAGAAATCACCACTTATATTTTCGTTTCCATACCCAATTTCCTCAATATAGTTGGAAATGTTAGCGGCTCCAAGCTGTTCGTCCACAGATTCAAAATACCAATTCACGGAGGAATTCATTGCAGACTGTAAAGTCTGATCCGCATTCCATGCTTCAAATGGATAGGTTTCGCCATTCCATGCAATAAACGAATTTTCCGGTGTAATGATCTCTTCTTCCAATCCGAACAGGGCATCATATATCTTGTAGGTGGAGTTTGGAGCAACTCGTAAGGTGGCATGCTCCATGTCGTGTATGCTCCATGCATCATTTTCTAAATCGTATAACACAAAGCTGCCTTCGTATTCTCCGAAGTATGTGGAGAGGTCTACATAGGAAACATTCTCAGAAGAGGAATCCCATTGGTAGTGGCTTCCGTCTGCTGCGTATGTGGAAATAAAAGGTGCGAATCCAAGGAGAAGAACAGCAGTCAACATGAATGTAGTCATACCTTTTATTCTTTTCATAAATGTCGGTTTCTCATAAGAGGCAATGTTGATGATTCTTCGTTTCATCTGTTTCATGTTTCCACCAAGGCCGGCAGCAAATGGAAAAGGAGTAAGTGAAACCTTCTCTGCAAAGTTAATCAGTGTATTGCCATAATCTTCGTAAGCATCCTCTTCAAGCATTTTCAAAACGGAAGTGTCACAGGCAACCTCTCTGTCATTACGCATTTCTTTCAGTGCATACCAGACAAGAGGATTGAACCAATATATTACCCCGGCAAGGTTCATCAGATAACTGGCAACAGCATCTTTGTGTTTATAATGCTGCAGTTCGTGCAACAGCATATAACGCATATCGGATTCGTCATAATCAGAGATCAGATGAATCGGAAGATAAATACACGGTTTCAAAAGTCCGACAATAATGGGGGATTTCAAAAATGCGGTGCTGTAAACAGGAATATCTCTGTGAATCCCCATTTCCTCCAGACATCGATGATACAGTCTGCGGACTTCCTGATTTTGAAGTGGAAGCGCAGATTTCTCCAACGAGCGTAAACGGAGAGAGGATTTGATTACCAATATTATCATGGCGAGAATACCGACAATCCATATCCCTAATAGTATGTATCCTGCGATGGATGGAGTCTCACTATTTACCGAAAGAGTAAAGTTGTTCATCCAATTTGTATTTCCGGTTGTAACTGCTTCTGCGGTGCCTGTAATATTGGTGCCAGCACCGGAAGAAGGAGAACTTCTCAGGCTGCCAAGCCAGGAGAAGATTTGTGGTAGACCGATGAAACGGAACGGTATAAATGGAACTGCTAAAAGTCCGAGCAGCAGAAACCACAGATTATACTGCATCCGGCTGGACAGGCTGTTTTTGAATATCCGTTTGACAAGCAAAAGGATTCCAATGATACCGCTGATAAACACATTGCATAGGAAAAAGCGTATCATAAAATTAGCCACGTTAATTGCCTCCTTTTTTTGACCTCTTGGAAAGAAGGGAGCGGAGTGTGTCTATTTCTGTTTCAGACAGTCTGTCATTTTCGATGTATGCAGACAGCATGGCAGTGATATCTCCATCATAGTAGCGTTCCAGAAAAGAGTTGCTTTCCTGGCCGATATATTCATTTTCTTTTACAACTGGGGTGTAAACAAATACTCGGCTCTGTTTCTCATAAGTCAGAGCCCCTTTGGTTACAAGGCGTTTGATTAAAGTCTGTATCGTTTTCGGACTCCAGTTTGTAGTCTGTAATAATTTGTCTGTTATTTCATTTGTGCTGATCGGAGCATGTTTCCATACGATTTTCATAACTTCAAATTCAGCTTCTGAAATCTGTGGCAGATCGCTCATTTTAAATCCCTCCTCAAATCTTACAAGTGTAATAAATATATTATAGACGTTATTTATGCAATTGTCAATTTCAGAAAAAAGATATTGACTTGAAATCTTACTTGTGTAATAATTGAAATATTGCATAAGTAAGATTTAGAGATGGCAACAAAAAGAAAAGAACCAGAATCACAACGGATTAGCTGGTTCCTTTACTCGTTTGAATTGCCTCTTTTATGTGTATGGGTGATAAGAGGTATTCAATTGCTGGAAGAATCTCGGCTGCCTCTTGTTCATCACATTCCTGTAGCATCAATAACAGTTTTTGTTTTTTCACCCCATCCGTAGCAGTGTCAGGGTGGAAAATACGGTCTGCAGGAATGGGTAAATAAGCGATGATCTGGCACAATACTTCGAATTTGGGATTACCACGGTCATTTTCAATATTTAGTATTGTACGCTCATCACAAGAAACGCTGATAAAGGCTTATCTGATGGTCTGGAACGCACTGGTGGAGAATCGAGTAGAGTTCATGGAGCAGAATCTTTGACGGAGATGGATACGGATTTCATGCTGAAAACACTGGATCACATCAAGGTATTTGAGGACGGAACACTGCTGGTGGTATTTCTGGACGGAACGGAGATTGAATGTAAAAATGAGGAGGAGTAAGAAAAGGTGCCGATTGGGAGTTGAGATCCTGATCGGCCTTTTTTCTTCTTGCTCTTTCGTCTAGTAAAGTGCAGGAGTTTGTGGTAATATTATATAAAAATGCACTTTATGAAGGAGGTCAGATTTTGAATAATTTTAGGTTTAACTTAAAAGGTCAATTAAATGAAGTGAAGTTGCCTGAATACAAGGCTTTATGGCCTCTTTTTGAAACCGTTGTAAACTCTATTCAATCGATTGAAGAGTCAACAAATTCTCAAAATGGCCAGATAACAATTTTAGCTAATCGCTTAGAAGATAGGCAAGTGAATATGGATGGAAATGAAGAGTTAAATCCATTTTATGAATTTCAGGTAATTGATAACGGAGAAGGCTTTAATTCTATTAATTATAACTCTTTTTTGGAGGCTTATTCCAATTTGAAAGTTTCAAAGGGGTGTAAGGGAATAGGTCGCTTTTTATGGCTGAAAGCATTTACTAAGGTTAATATTGAAAGCGTATATTGCGAAAAAAATAGATGGCTAAAAAGAAAATTTGAGTTTTCAGCAGATAATGGGGTTGAGCCGGAAGAAAATGTAGAGGGGAGTAGTATCTCAGAATATAAGACTGTTGTTACGCTTTCTAATTTCATATTGAAATATAGGAAAAAGGCACCATTGTCGTTGGAGGCTTTAGCAAAAAAAGTTATAGAGCATTGTTTACCATACTTTTTGGGGGATAATTGTCCACATATCGTATTGAGGGATAGTTTGGGAGGGACTTATGATTTGAACAAATATTTTGACAATACAATAAAGGATTCGTTACACCGGGATGAATTTGAAAAAGATGGGAACAAATTTTCATTGTATCATATCAGAATGGCAGAAGGTGCTGTGAAGCACGAACTACATTTTTGTGCTAGTAAACGAGAAGTTAAATCCTATGACTTAAGTCAATATATTACCGATTTGCAAAAAAGAATTGTAACGGATGAGGGGGAAGCGTTTTATTACTTAGGATATCTGACTGGAGAATATTTGGATAGAAACGTAAACCTTAACAGAACGGCTTTTGATTTTGAAGAAGAGGATACACTTTTTGCGAGTGTATCAGAAAGAGAACTCATTGAAATTGCAAAAGAGTATATTCTGGCTTATTTAATTGATGATTTAAAAAAGATAAAGGATGCAAAAAGAGACTTTATTGATTCATACGTTCAGAAAGAAAAGCCTCAATATCGTTATTTATTAAATAGAAAACCAGAATTGTATGATCAGATTCCTGCTAATTTAAGTAAAGAAAAATTGGAATTAGAATTACATTCTGCCACACAAAAATGGGAGACTGAAATTCATTCTCAAGGCAGAGAGATAGAAAAGAAGGTAAAAGACAGTAAATTTGACAGAGAAAACTTTAGTAAAATATTCAATGAATATTGCAGTTCAATTACTGAAATTAGTAAATCAAGTTTGTCAGAATATGTTATTAGACGAAAAGCAATATTGGATTTATTAGAAAAGGCAATAGAAATTCAAGAGGATAACCGGTATTGCTCAGAAGAAACTTTGCATTCTATTATTTGCCCAATGCGGTATACGTCTGATGAAATTGAGTTTGAGGAGATGAATCTCTGGATTATAGATGATAGGTTAGCATATCATACCTTTTTGGCATCTGATAAGTTGATGAAGTCATTGCCAGTATTAGATACGTCGGTCGAAAAGCGTATGGACATTGCTGTTTTTGATCAAGCATTTTCATTTTCTGATAATCAGGATTTTTTTAATTCAATATCTATTGTTGAATTTAAAAAGCCGAATAGAAATGATTTAAAAGATGATGATAAAAATCCGATTAATCAAGTGCTTGGATATGTTAAAAACATAAAAGAGGGAAAAGCAAAACGTCCAAATGGCAGACCATTTGTAAATGTAAGTAATACAGCTTTTTATTGTTATGTGATTGCTGATTTGACAGATTCCATGAGAGAGGATGCAGTAAATGCTGGTCTTATATTGACTCCGGATGGAGATGGTTATTTTGGATATAATCAGACAAGAGGTGCTTATATTGAAGTAATATCTTATGATAAATTAGTAAGAGATGCTAAACAGAGGAATCAAATTCTTTTTGACAAATTGTTTAATCCGAAAGTAAATGAGGTTTTAAATTCCAAGTTGTTAAACGAATAGGGTTAATGTATAGTCATGGTGCCAATTAGACATTTCTAATTGGCACTACCCATTTAAAAGAAAAAGAACATTTAGAAGGCGGAAGAATTGAAGGTGAAAATATCAAAGCAAAGTTGCAGACAGGAGAGCTTGGTTTAGATATGGCAGAGTATATGGGCGAATATAAAATAATAAGAAGGATGGATGGTGGTGGAAATGCCAACGTTTTTGTTGCGGAGAATGCAAGAGGTGAAGAGGTCGCGATCAAAATTCTTCGAGAAGAAAGTGGTAACGGAAAAAAGGCGGTAAAAAGGAATAGAAAAAAGAGAATACGTTTTAAGATTGAGACGGAGATGGTAGTTGGGATTCAAGATGAAATTAAAGGGGTTATTCCTATTTTTTCTTACGGATTACCTGATGAAAAAATAAAAAAATATTGGTACGCAATGCCAATTGCTATACCCCTTGAAGATAAATTGAAGGAAGTGAAAAGTCTTGAAGATAAAGTGAATTGTGTTTTGGAACTGGCAAGAACTTTGGAAGCGTTACATAAAAAAGATATTGTTCATCGAGATATAAAACCGAAAAATATATACTTTTACAATGGTAAGTATTGTCTTGGAGATTTTGGCTTAGTTGACTATCCTGAAAAGAGAGATTTGACGTCGCTTCAAGAAGCAGTTGGTCCAAAGGCTACAATGGCTCCTGAAATGAGATATAATGCAAAAAATGCTGATGGTAAAAAGGCAGATGTGTATTCTCTTGCAAAAACATTATGGATTGTATTGACTGGAGTAGATCATGGATTTGAAGGTAGATATGAAGAAGATGATGCGATAATTGGACTGCGTAATGACAAGAGGTATAAAAAGGAACATTTAGTGGAATTGGAAGAACTATTAAAGCAGGCAACAGAGTACGATCCGTCATTGAGACCTAGTATGGAAACTTTTGTGACAACACTTGAAAAATGGTTAGAGGTAGTAAGCAATTTTCAAAAGAGCAATTATAGTGAGTGGAAATATTTACAGAATAGGCTGTTTCCTAAAACAGTACCATTACATGCTGAGTGGAGAGATATAGATTCTATTATAAAAATTTTAAATGATATAGGAAGTATGCCTGGACTAAATCATATGTTTTTTCCAACTGGAGGGGGACAGGATGTAGAATCGGCAAAATACGCAAACGAAGAAGGATGTATCTGTTTGGTAGCTGGAGGTTGTAACTACATATTTAAACCGTATAGGTTGGAATTAGAAAATTACGGGAAAAGAGATTATAGATGGAGTTATTTTAGATTACAATTAGAACCAATAGAACCTATTTCTAATGCGATATATGAGGATTGTCGTGAGTCATTGATAGAAGATTTTCCGGGACATTATATAGAGAGCAATCTGGCAAGTTATGGAAGATATGATGATGGAACAGAGTTTCCTAAAGGACACAGACAAGTCGACAGATTTTTGAATGGCTCGTTTGTTATCTTTTCAAAACAATCTGTATATAATCACATCTCTGGAACTTATGATGCAAGGCATAATAAAATGAGCAGTATGGAATTTCGACATTATATTGGAACCATGAGACAATCATATTATATGATGAAAGATTTTACTAAATTTTCAAGCATTTACCAGAAGAATCCATTTAGTATTAAAGAAGAAAAAGAGGATGTAGAAACCCATAGGAGAATAGAAGAAAGTTGTAAGTTTGACAAATTTATCGAAGAAAATTGGAATAAATGGTGCTTAAAAGATATTTGTGATGAAAATAATAATAAAAATGATGGTAAGTTGGAATTTGCTATTATGTTTCATATAAATGGTGGAACTTTTGGTGCAAGAAAATATGTGGCGGAGACAGGATATATTTGTGAAGAAGATGTTATACCATATCCGGTAAGCAAGGATGGGAAATATTTATTTACAGATTTTAACGGAGCAGTTAAGGCTATTGTTGAAATGAAAGATTATATAAAAAAAATATGCAGTGAATCAGGGATAGTATGGCAGGAAATGGGTATTTATTTTACAATAAAACTGTTTCGGATAAAACCTCCATCACATATATTTACTGAAGAAGAAATTAAAGAAGTATTAAGAGCAGGAAATGACTTTAGGAATAACCGATTGGTTATTGATGAAGAAGGATATGCCCAGTTAATAGATAGTGATTTACATTATGAATGTTATCGATATCCAGTGTCTCAAGAGAGTTATGATGCTCGAAATAATTATGTTGGACAATACGCGAATTTGGATGATGTAGGTGAAATCTATCTGGCTATGCTTGATGGTTGGTTACATCACTTGCGTACAGGGCAAAGGTATGACGTTGATTATTATGATCAATGTGAAGATGCGGAAAAGATGTTAGCAGAAATAAAGCAATACTATCAATAGTGCGTGGGGTAAAATTTATCCCCCTAGGTGGAGTATGAACCTTTTCGCAAAAGGCAATAGTTTCGCTATTTAGTATAAGAAGTAACTTTCACCGCATGTCGAAACAGTCTGCCTTCTGTCGAGAAAAAACCAATAAATCAAAGGTTTCTGCGATTTCGGAAGAAAAATGGATGTGTGTTTCTGTTTCCGCAGAGTGATGATATAACCGGAGGTTTACCCCAGGGGATAGGCTTTGGAGAATGGAAAATATACATTTTGGCGAAAGGATACTTTTTCGCAAAAGTAAATTTGTGATAAGGAGGATAAGTTAATGAGCAATTTTAATAATAACGCATATCAAAGTTTAGTTGCGGATTTAATCGGAGATACATTTTATAAAGATACTTCCGTTAGCGGAAGAATATCTTTTGTTAGAAAATATGCAGAGATTGTTATTCGAAAAATATTAGATATTGATCCAAATAAGGCAGTAACTTTAGGAGCAAAGAATATTCAAAATAGAATAAAAAATTTGCCTAACCATGAATTCATTGAAGCAGCTGTAGAAACTGTTCGTGGCAAAGGAAATCAGTCAACACATACGCAATATTTAGAGGGGTTTGACTCAGAGGATTTTGATAATGTGGTAGATGGTTTATTTGATATGCTATCATATCTGCTGATAAGCTATTTTGAAAAATACGAATTTGGATCAAGAAATGACGTGTTATATTCCTTTTCAATGCTGCCACCTATAATACGTTATAAGGTGTTAAGTTTTTTATATAAAAAATATCCGGATAATATTTCGGTCATAGATAAGTTGGTTTTGGCAACTGTGAAAGCTTTTAGTGTTGATGAGGCAACTGAATGGGTTGAAAGAGAGAAGAACGCACTAATCAAGATGGGAACAGTGACGGAAAAAGCCTTTAATGAGATAGCTGAAAAAGAAGGCATAGAGTTCGCTGAACTTATTCGAAATAATTCACCTGCTAATATGTACATATTATGTAAAATGAAGATTTCAGAAGTCGGAGACATGGTTAACAGTAGAGGTGTGTTATATTCGGATTTTGAAAGTGCATTGCCACATTATAAATCAAGAAGAATATTAATAGGAGATGATTTGGAAACAACGGAATTTAATGATATTATGAATTTTTTGTATATGGGAAGAAAAGAAAAAATTAGAGAAATATCAAATGAAAGTAATCCGTATGTTATCTTGAATTTTATTTCGTGATATGGGGATAAAACCATTACCCCACCTTGAAAATCTATTGCATACTTTCGCTATGCAGTATAAAATCAAGGTTCAGAGGAATATTGAGACAGTGTGCATGTTGTTGAAACTCCATGAGGTGAAGTAGCATGTGAATGTGAGACTTGACATGGACGAGATGGATTTAACGGCAGCTGAGAGGCACTAAAGGTTCAGGGAACATTTGCTCAGCACGGACCGAAGCGGAGCGGAGCGTAGACAGGCTACTTATGAGGAGATAAAGAAGTATATTGCACAGATAAAGCAGAAGCATGGCATTATAGAAAGAGAGAACTATAATAAGCCAAAATCTGAGAAAGGCGGACAGCCGGAATGCCCAAAAGATTTTCTTGTAATTTGTAAATATAAAGCAAAGGAAGTGTGAGAATGTCAAAAGATTTAACAACTTCTCAAATTGATAGACAAAATATTTTGAATAATGACTTAGCAGTTAATGAAATTCAAAATCAGACAGGTATTCAGGGTATTATATTTGATGGACGATTAAGATTTACAAAATCAATGGTGGCTACATATTTTAACGTAGATGTGAGAACAATTGAGAGATATGTTAGCGACAATTCTGATGAAATTACTGCAAATGGATATGAGATTTTAAAGGGAAAAAACTTAAAGAATTCATGGATTGTGTAATAGCTCAGGATGTTCCCGACATAAATGTCGGGAACATTAGCAATAGAACACCTCAAATAGCAATATTTGATTTTAAGGCTTTTCTTAATATGGCAATGCTGTTGGCAGAAAGTGAAAATGCAAAAGTTCTCCGACAAATAATGTTAGACATGCAAATATAGAGACGCTTGTGATATGTGTACCATAAAAGAAGATGATATTTGTTCTATATTACAGTCACTTACCAATAAGGGAATTATTAAAAAAATCGGAAATACATATAAATATATACTTTACGGAGTATAAGTTGCCCGAGTATACTTGTTTACTACTCGCAGAATTTAAAAATTTAGGATCCAAACAGACGTCCCCCTTACGTCTGTTTTTTCTTGCCAAAATGTATTATAATAGAAAAGAAATTTTAAGAAAAACGGAGGAGTTAGGAAAATGAAATCGAAATCCGGAAACAAGAAATTATGGATTGCAGTTATTATTTTCGTATTGATGATAGCCGGAGCAATCGGCAATCATTCGGATAATAAGAAAGAAAAGCCTGACAGGGAAAGTTCCGTTGCCGCGGAAGCACAGACTGAAACAGAGACAGAAAGCAATACAGAGCCTGGTGGTGATACGGAGGATTTTGTTACCGAGGGAGTCATCAGTAATACCTATAAGACAGATAGCAGTTCCGCCGGACAGATGCAGGTGCATTTCATAGATGTAGGGCAGGGCGATGCTGCCTTGATAGCTTGTGATGGTCATTACATGCTGATAGATGCCGGCAATAATGACAAAGGAACAATGGTACAGTCCTATCTTATGAGCCAGGGTGTAGAGAAACTGGATTATGTCATAGGAACGCACCCGGATGCAGACCATATTGGAGGACTGGATGTAGTAATTTATAAATTTGACTGCGATACAATTATCATGCCGGATGTGGCAAATGACACCAGAACCTATGATGATGTGGTGCAGGCAATGAAGTCCAAGGGCTATCAGACTACTTATCCGGTAGTTGGAGAGACTTATACTTTGGGAGGAGCAACCTTTACCATTGTGGCGCCAAATGCAGACTATGGAAATGACATGAATGACTGGTCGGTGGGTGTGCTGGTGCAGAACGGCAACAACCGTTTCCTCTTTACCGGAGATGCAGAAGAAAAAGCGGAAGAGGACATTTTAAATAATGGAATTGATATTTCCGCAGATGTTTATGCGGCGGCGCATCATGGAAGCAAGACAGCCACAAGTCAGGCTTTTTTGGATAAGGTATCACCGACTTATGTGGTAATCAGTGCCGGTGAAGGCAATAAATACGGACATCCTCATGCAGAGGTGCTGAACCGTCTGCGGGCAGCCGGCATATCCGTGTTCCGTACCGATGAGCAGGGTACGATTGTAGCAACATCGGATGGAAATGATATCACCTGGAACTGCTCACCGTCAGAAAGCTGGAAAGCAGGAGAACCGACCGGAAGTAGTGATAGTACAGCAAATAATTCCACAGCAGACAGCACTACATCATCAGGCAGCAGTGATGCAGGTATAGCTGCAGATGCATCCGGCAGTTCAAATAGTGACAGCAATTCCGTTATGGTACATATTACAGACACCGGTTCAAAATATCATTCGGCAGGCTGCTCGTATTTGAAAAAGAGTGACCATGAGGTGACTCTGTCAGAGACGAAGAACATGGGTTTGACACCATGCTCAAGATGTAACCCGCCACAGTAAAAATTTAATGAGAAAAACGAATCGCCAAGCCCCTTGCACTTTTTGGCTGGTTAGTATACAATAAACGAAGTTAGTGGCAACTAACTCCACGTGAATCATAGTGACTCCTTTGGAATATGGAGACGGCAATATCCATATTCACCGGAAGAAATATTCTTCCGGGTGGAAGAGTGAAAAAGGAAAAGGATACTATAAGCTTCCAAAGGCTGGTACAGAATATACCGCAATCAGTTACTCCGCATTGAAGAGGAATTAGGTGACAGCGCGGTATATCCTGGAATGAAAGCATTTAATGTGAAATAATCGTACTCCTATAGAAAAAAGATATTCATTAACAAACCAGAAAGGAAGCTGCAGAGATGCGGCTTCCTTTCAAGTTCAAGTCCTTTCAAGTTTGTCAGAAAGTGTATACGACAGCCCCGGAATGTTATATAATATAGAAGATATTATTTATAGAAGAAACAGGATCAACCGGCAGGGAGAAACAAATGTCAGAAATAGAGGAAATCTTAGAAGCACAGCATAAATATTTTTATACAGGAGAGACAAAGAAGCTCGCCTTTCGCATTGCCATGCTAAAGCGGTTGGAAGAAGCAGTAATCAGGCATGAAAAGGAACTGTTACTGGCGTTGCAGAAGGATCTGGCGAAAGCACCCTTTGAAGGCTATGAGACAGAGGTTGGAATTGTGCGAAGGGAATTAGCTGATACGATAGCTCATTTGAAACAGTGGGACAAACCGAAGCGGGTAGGCACGCCAATCGTGCATTTTCCGTCTGTCAGCACAATTTACAGAGAACCTTATGGCAGCGTACTTATTATGTCACCGTGGAATTATCCGGTGCAGCTAACGTTAATTCCATTGATTGGTGCTATAGCAGCAGGTAACTGTACTGTAGTAAAGCCTTCGGAATATGCTGTGCATTCGGCGAAAGTGCTGGCTAAGCTGTTACGGGAAATCTTTGATGAGAAATATGTGGCAGTGCTTCTTGGAGGAAGAGCAGTAAATGAAGCTGTTTTAAAAGAACGTTTTGATTACATCTTTTTCACCGGAAGTCCTGCGGTGGGAAGCGTAGTGATGGAAGCGGCAGCAAAACATCTGACACCGGTTACACTGGAACTGGGCGGCAAGAGTCCCTGCATCGTGGATAAAACTGCAGACATTAAGCGGGCGGCAAGAAGAATTGTCTGGGGCAAATTTCTAAATGCCGGACAGACCTGCGTAGCGCCGGATTATGTGCTGGTACAGGAGGAAGTAAAAGAACCATTGCTTCGCAAAATGAAGCACTACATCCGGAAAATGTATCGTGATGAGCCGCTTTTGAATCCGGAATATCCAAAGATTATCAATGAAAAACATTTCAATCGTCTTAAGAAAATGCTTTTAGAGCAGGATGGTGAAATCATAACCGGTGGCAGAATGGATGCGGATACGCTGAAAATAGAGCCGACGCTTCTTGCCGGACTTACAGGAAGAAGTAAGGTAATGCAGGAAGAAATTTTTGGACCGGTTCTTCCGGTATTTGCATATTCAGATTTGGCAGAAGTAATCCGGATATTGCAGAAGAAAGAGAAGCCACTGGCACTGTATCTTTTTACAAGAAACAGCAGGGTAAAGAAAACGGTGATTTCCAAGGTGAACTTTGGCGGCGGCTGCATCAATGATACCATTATTCATTTGTCCAATGAGAAGCTTCCCTTTGGCGGAGCAGGAAACAGCGGCATGGGAGCGTACCACGGAAAGCATAGCTATGAGACCTTCAGCCGGGAAAAGAGCATCATGGAAAAGGGCAACTGGCTGGACATTCCATTCCGCTATCCACCTTATGGGAAACGTCTGCCACTCCTGAAAAAGTTATTGAAATAGTATTCTCAGAAAATATATTTATGTAAACTCAAATAAAAGAAAAAGAAAAAATGCATAAAAAATGGATAAATATGCATCAAACTTAGTGACTATTTGTTTTGCGAAAAAGGTTGAAAAAACCTTCCCGATATGGTAGAATTTTTACAATTTAGGTAGACTGTGCAGGTTTGGTGCATTTTTTATGCAAAAGGAAGGAAAAAGAGATGACTGACTCTTTTTTTTTGCGCAGGTATCGGAAGAATAGAAAGGACAGGGTGAACAAATGAAAGCTTTTCTTATATTGGAAGATGGCAATGTATTTACCGGAACCAGCATCGGTTCAACACGGGAAGTCATCAGTGAAATCGTATTTAATACGTCGATGACAGGGTATTTAGAGGTACTGACAGATCCATCTTATGCAGGACAGGCGGTAGTAATGACATATCCTTTGATTGGAAATTATGGAATTACACCGGATATGGAGTCAGGACGTCCATGGGTAGATGGATATATCGTAAGAGAATTATCCAGAATGCCAAGTAATTTCCGTTGTGAAGGAACCATTCAGGATTTCCTGAAAAAATACGATATACCTGGAATTGCAGGAATTGATACCAGAGCATTAACCAAGCTCTTACGTGAAAAGGGAACAATGAATGGAATGATTACAACAGATGAGAATTACAATCTGGATGAGATTATTCCAAAATTAAAGGCTTACACCACAGGAAATGTGGTAGATAAAGTAACCTGTGAAGAGAAAAGCGTATTGCCTGGAAAGGGCAAAAAAGTAGCACTGTTAGACCTTGGTGCTAAGAGAAACATCGCCCAGTCATTAAATAAAAGAGGCTGTGAAGTTACCGTTTATCCGGCACATACCACAGCAGAAGAAATTTTAGGCACGAATCCGGACGGAATCATGTTAAGTAATGGACCTGGAGACCCGAAGGAGTGCGAGGAGATTATTGCAGAGATTCGTAAATTATATGAATCTGACACACCGATTTTTGCAATCTGCTTGGGACATCAGCTGATGGCACTTGCAACCGGTGCAGACACATATCATTTGAAATATGGTCATCGTGGAGGAAATCATCCGGTTAAGGATTTAAAGACCAACCGTGTATACATTTCCAGCCAGAACCATGGTTATGCAGTAGATACCAATACCCTGGATGAGAAAATTGCAAAACCGGCATTTGTAAATGTAAACGATGGAACCAACGAAGGATTAGAGTATGTCGGAAAGAACATTTTTACCGTACAGTTCCATCCGGAAGCATGTCCGGGACCACAGGATTCTGCTTACCTTTTTGACCGTTTTATTGAGATGATGGGAGGAACGAAATAATGCCTAAGAATAAAGATATTAAAAAAGTATTAGTAATTGGTTCAGGTCCGATTGTCATTGGACAGGCTGCAGAGTTTGACTATGCAGGAACACAGGCATGTCGTTCTTTAAAAGAAGAAGGAATCGAAGTTGTTCTGGTAAATTCCAATCCTGCTACCATTATGACAGATAAGGATATTGCAGATGAAGTTTATATCGAGCCATTAACTGCAAAAGTATTAGAGCAGATTATCATAAAAGAAAAACCGGACAGCGTCCTTCCTACCTTAGGTGGACAGGCAGGTCTTAACCTTGGTATGGAGTTAGCAGAATCCGGATTCTTAGAGAAACATGGTGTCAAACTGATTGGTACAACTGCTGAGACAATTTTTAAGGCTGAGGATCGTCAGGCATTTAAAGATACCATGGAAAAAATCGGTGAGCCATGTGCACCATCCCAGGTAGTACACAATGTGGAAGATGGTATCAAATTTACCAATACCATCGGATATCCGGTTGTACTTCGTCCTGCTTATACCTTAGGAGGAAGCGGCGGCGGAATCGCACATAATGAGACAGAGCTTATCGACATCTTATCCAACGGACTTCGTCTGAGCCGTGTCGGAGAAGTACTGGTAGAACGTTGTATCGCAGGCTGGAAGGAAATCGAGTACGAAGTAATGCGTGATGCCAATGGAAACTGTATTACTGTATGTAATATGGAAAACATTGACCCGGTTGGTGTACATACCGGAGACTCTATCGTAGTAGCACCTTCCCAGACATTAGGTGATAAAGAGTACCAGATGCTGCGTACTTCTGCACTTAATATCATTTCCGAATTAAATATTACCGGTGGATGTAACGTACAGTATGCACTGCATCCGGAAACCTTCGAATATTGTGTTATCGAGGTTAATCCTCGTGTATCCCGTTCTTCTGCATTAGCATCCAAAGCAACCGGATATCCGATTGCAAAAGTTGCTGCAAAGATTGCACTGGGCTATACCTTAGATGAAATCAAGAATGCAATTACCGGAAAGACATATGCAAGTTTTGAGCCGATGTTAGACTACTGCGTAGTAAAAATCCCAAGACTTCCATTTGATAAATTCATCACTGCAAAACGTACGTTAACAACACAGATGAAAGCAACCGGAGAAGTTATGAGTATCTGCAATAACTTTGAAGGTGCCCTGATGAAAGCAATCCGTTCCTTAGAGCAGCATGTAGACAGTCTTTTATCCTATGACTTCAGCAAGCTTTCTGATGAGGAATTACAGGAGCAGTTACATGTAGTAGATGACCGCAGAATCTGGGTCATTGCAGAAGCACTGCGCCGTGGCGTATCTTATGATAAAATTCATGAGATTACAAAGATTGATAAATGGTTTATTGACAAACTGGCTATCTTAGTTGAGATGGAGCAGGATTTAAAGACAAAACCACTTACCGTAGAGCTTTTAAAAGAAGCAAAACGTATGGAATTCCCGGATAAAGTCATTGCAGATCTTACTGGAAAGAGTGAAAAAGAAATTCATGACATGCGTTACGAAAATGGTATCGTAGCAGCCTTTAAGATGGTTGATACCTGTGCCGCAGAGTTTGAAGCATCCACTCCATATTACTATTCTGTATTTGGCAGTGAAAACGAAGCAGAAGAGACAACACCGAAGAAGAAAGTTCTGGTATTAGGTTCCGGTCCAATCCGTATCGGACAGGGTATCGAGTTCGACTACTGTTCCGTACACAGCACCTGGGCATTTGCCAAGGAAGGCTGGGAGACAGTTATCGTAAATAACAACCCGGAGACTGTATCAACAGACTTTGATATTGCAGATAAACTGTATTTTGAGCCGTTGACACCGGAAGATGTTGAGGCAATTGTAAAATTAGAAAAACCGGACGGAGCTGTTGTTCAGTTCGGTGGACAGACCGCAATCAAGCTGACCGAAAGCTTAATGAAGATGGGTGTCAAGATTCTTGGAACCAAGGCAGAAGATGTAGATGCTGCCGAGGACCGAGAGCTCTTTGATGAAATCTTAGAGAAGACCGGAATCCCAAGAGCAGCAGGCGGAACTGTATTTACTGCAGAAGAAGCCAAAGAAGTTGCACACCGTCTGGGTTACCCGGTACTGGTTCGTCCTTCCTATGTATTGGGCGGACAGGGTATGAAGATTGCATACAATGATGAAGAGATTGAAGAATTTATCGGAATCATCAACCGTATTGCTCAGGATCACCCGATTCTGGTTGATAAATACCTGATGGGTAAGGAAATCGAAGTAGATGCCGTATGCGATGGTACAGATATTTTAATTCCAGGTATCATGGAGCATATCGAGCGTACCGGAGTACATTCCGGAGACAGTATTTCCGTATATCCGGCACCGACTATCAGTGATGAAGTAAGAGAAATGCTGGTAGAATATACCAAGCGGTTAGCACAGGCATTACATGTAGTAGGACTGATTAACATCCAGTT
>NZ_JAOQKI010000010.1:0-105461 GCF_025567465.1 Roseburia amylophila | reverse complement strand
TTAAACCGCCTTCAGCCCTTTATTTTCAAGGCTTGAAAGCGGTTTTCATCAACACATTTTGTCCTATAACTCCCGAATCATCAGACGCGCCACTGGCGCCTCTTTGATATGCAACGCAAAAAAGCACCTCTTAGATTAACTCTAAGAAGTGCTCTTACTTCATTGCCAAACCTGTGTCCTTTCACCTGAAATTCGTCATGCTTCATAACGATTCATTATTATCCCAAATTTTGTTGTCAAATTGTTGTCAAATGCGGTCTGACATCATGGTTTTAGACATTTAATATTTAATTTTAGTACAGCTTTGCACCAGCCGGAATGTGGTTATCAACCATCAGAAGATGAAGTTTTTCTTCGCCCTCTTCCTCATGAATTGCACTGAGAAGCATTCCACAAGATTCAATTCCCATCATGGCTCTCGGTGGCAGGTTGGTGATTGCAATTAAGGTCTTTCCAACCAGTTCTTCCGGCTCGTAATAAGCATGAATACCGCTTAAAATCGTACGATCTGTGCCTGTTCCGTCATCCAGAGTGAACTGTAACAGCTTCTTGGATTTCTTAACTGCTTCACATGCTTTTACCTTTACAGCTCTGAAATCAGACTTGCTGAAAGTATCGAAATCAACCATTTCTTCAAATAATGGCTCAACTTTT
Organism: Roseburia amylophila; assembly: GCF_025567465.1. Lineage (NCBI taxonomy): Bacteria > Bacillati > Bacillota > Clostridia > Lachnospirales > Lachnospiraceae > Roseburia > Roseburia amylophila. The sequence continues at coordinate 104,807 of NZ_JAOQKI010000010.1, read as the reverse complement.
ACTTTGGAAAAATCAATCTTCTCAACTGTTTTTTCAGCCTCTGCCGGAGCTGCTTCGGAAGTCTTGGAAGCTTTCTTGTCAGCGTCCAGTGACTTCATTGTCGGGAACAGCAATACGTCACGGATTGCCGGTGAATCTGTCAACAGCATAACCAGGCGGTCGATTCCATATCCGATTCCACCGGTAGGTGGCATACCGATTTCCAGTGCGTTCAAGAAATCTTCGTCGGTATGGTTTGCTTCCTCATCACCGGCTTCGAATGCGGCATCCTGTGCTGCAAAACGCTCACGCTGGTCAATCGGGTCATTTAACTCGGAATATGCATTACACATTTCCCATGTATTGATAAATAATTCAAAACGTTCTACCTTGGTTGGGTCAGACGGTTTCTTCTTGGTAAGCGGAGAAATTGCTACCGGATGATCCATGATAAAGGTCGGCTGAATCAGTTCTTTCTCACAGAATTCTTCGAAGAAGAGGTTGATGATATCACCCTTGGTATGACGCTCTTCGAATTCAATGTGATGTTCTCTTGCCAGCGCCTTTGCTGCTTCATCATCTGCTACGGTATCAAAATCGATGCCGGCATATTTCTTGATGGCATCATTCATGGTCAGACGCTCAAAAGGCTTTCCAAGGTCGATTTCAATGCCATTGTAAGTAATCTTTGTAGTGCCGCATACTTTTTCTGCAAGATAACGGAACATGCTCTCGGTAAGTTCCATCATGCCTTCATAATCGGTGTATGCCTGGTATAACTCCATCAATGTAAATTCCGGATTATGGCGGGTATCAACACCTTCGTTACGGAATACCCGTCCGATTTCGTAAACACGCTCCAAGCCACCAACAATCAGTCTCTTTAAGTATAACTCAAGAGAAATACGGAGTTTTACATCTTCATTTAATGCATTGTAATGTGTTTCAAACGGTCTTGCGGCTGCTCCACCTGCATTGGAAACCAGCATCGGAGTCTCAACTTCCATGAAGTCACGTCCAGCTAAGAAATTACGGATTTCCTTGATAATCTGGGAACGTTTGATGAAAGTCTGCTTGGATTCCTGATTCATGATAAGGTCTACATAACGCTGACGATATCTGGTATCGGTATCAGTAAGTCCGTGGAACTTCTCCGGTAAAATCTGTAAGCTCTTGGATAATAAAGTTACCTCAGATGCATGGATAGAGATTTCTCCGGTCTTGGTCTTAAATACTTTTCCTTTGATTCCTAAAATATCTCCGATATCATATTTCTTGAAATCTTTATAAGAATCTTCTCCGATTTCGTCTCTTGCGACATATGCCTGGATGCTTCCCTTTAAATCCTGTACATTACAGAAAGAAGCTTTTCCCATCACACGTTTGAACATCATACGACCTGCGATAGATACCTCTTTTCCCTCAAAAGCATCAAAGTCGTCTTTGATATCTGTGCTGTGGTTTGTTACATCATATTTGGTTATCTGGAACGGATCTTTTCCATTTTCCTGAAGTTCTTTTAACTTATCACGGCGCACCTTGATTAACTGGTTAATATCCTGTTCCTGTACGTTCTTCTGTTCCGCCATCTTTGTTCTCCTAATCTATTAGTTTGATCTGTGGATTCCTAATACTTTATATTTTAAGTTACCCATCTGGGTCTCAACTTCTACTACGTCACCAACGCCGGCACCGATTAATGCTTTACCAACCGGAGACTCGTTGGAAATCTTTCCCTTTAAGCTGTTTGCCTCTGTAGAACCAACAATTTTATATTCCAGTTCCTCATCGAATTCCATATCAAGGATTTTTACCTGACATCCGATGTTAATCTTGTCTAAATCAACTTCTTCTTCTACTACGACTTCTGCATTCTTTAAGATTTTCTCAATCTGTTCGATTCTTGCTTCGATATCACGCTGCTCATCTTTTGCTGCATCATACTCAGCGTTCTCAGATAAGTCTCCCTGCTCTCTTGCTTCTTTAATCTTCTGTGCAACTTCTTTTCTTCTGACCACTTTCAGATTCTGTAACTCGTCTTCCAGTTTCTGTAAACCCTGATAGGTCAAAATGTTTTTCTTATCCATGCTTATTAGCCCTTCCTTTTATAGATTTTCTATTCTGCATAAAATTCTCGCTCTAATCGATCTGAAACCGCTTCACAGCCTGTAAAACCGGTTCCCTTAACAATCATAATATTATACCCAATAGGTACTTCAATGTCAAGATTTGCCCGCTGATACCAGTTCCTTTTATAAATGGAAATATAGATACTTTTTTCCGATAGAAATTCTTCCCGGATTCTTCCGTCAGCTTCAAAATCCAGTATCAGTCTGCCCTCTTCCTGGCCGGTTCCCTTTTGCATTGCCTTTTTCTTCTTCTCAAGCACTTCTACAATCAGTCCCATCTCTTCATAAAGATAATCCATTTCCTTCCGGTGACATTCCGGCCGACCGGTGCAAAGCGTATATGCATTAAGTCCCGGATAAAGCTGTTGGAGCATATACTGTTCTTCCTCCTGTCTTAGATATGCGCCATCTTCCGCATCAATGACAAATAGCCGCATGTCCCGGTAGGAAATGCCTTTCTGCTCTAATACTGCTTCGATTATTTTCCGAAAAAATGCATTGCAGGGAAAATAAATTTCTTTTTCAATCAGGTCATCCTGATGGCTATTCCTGTTTTCTGATTGCAGATTGCTTTTATTCCTGCGTAAAAGACTTTTTAATTTTTTCCACCATTTCATGCTTCATTATATGATGCAAAGGTTTCTAATAATTCCTCCAGCTGTTCGTAAGTCTCCACTTCATTGAGCAGGCTTCGAAGCCTGGATGCATGCTTGTAGCCGCCGGTGTACCAGGCTGCGTGCTTACGCATTTCCCGCATTCCGGTAAATTCGCCCTTAAAGGCAATCTGCATCTTTGCATGACGCAGCACCATATCCACCATTTCTTTGGCGGATGGCTTCGGCAGTTCTTCCCCCGTTTCTAAGAAATGGTTAATCTGTGCAAATATCCATGGATTTCCCTGTGCTCCCCTTGCTATCATCAGCCCGTCACAGCCGGTTTCCTGCTGCATCCGATATGCATCCTGCGGTGTAAAAATATCACCGTTTCCGATGACCGGAATCTTTACTGCTTCTTTCACTTTCCGGATAATCTCCCAGTCCGCTTTGCCGGAATAATACTGTTCCCTGGTCCGTCCATGCACCGCAATGGCAGCTGCCCCGGACTCTTCCGCAATATGTGCCATCTCTACTGCATTGACATGGGCTTCATCAAAGCCCTTTCTGATTTTTACCGTCAGAGGCTTCTTTATGGCTTTCGCTGTCTTTTCGATGATTTCACCTGCCAGAATCGGATTTTTCATCAGTGCAGAGCCGTCACCATTATTGACTACCTTTGGCACCGGACATCCCATATTGATGTCAAGAATATCAAACGGTCGATGTTCGATACGCTTTGCCATCTCGCTCATAATTTCCGGGTCGGAGCCAAAAAGCTGCAGGGAAACCGGATGTTCCCGCTCATCAATGGCAAGGAGGCTCTCGGTATTCTTATTATTATAATAAATGCCTTTAGCACTGACCATTTCCATGCAGATAAGTCCTGCTCCCTGCTCTTTGCAAAGTACACGAAATGGCAGGTCTGTTACCCCTGCCATTGGTGCTAATATCAAATTATTATCAAGTGTTACATTTCCTATTGTCAGTTTCATCGTTTCTGTTTTGCGTAAATAAGACGCATTCCTTCTAATGTCAGTGTCGGATTGTAGTACTGAATATATTTTGTCTCATTTGCGATGATTTTACCCAGTCCGCCGGTTGCAACTACTTTTACATCCTTAAGTCCGGATTCTTTTATCATATTTTTTACAATATATTCTGTCTGTCCAATCTGTCCGAATATCAGTCCTGCCTGCATACTGCTGATGGTTTCTCTTGCAAGAATGGTAGACGGTTTCTTAATCTCGATTTCCGGAAGCTTCGCCGCATCTTCCCAGAGTGCCTTTGCAGAAATGCGGATTCCCGGTGAAGTTACTCCTGCGAAGAAATCTCCATTTCCATTGACGAAGTCATAGGTGGTTGCTGTACCATAGTCGATTACGACAACCGGTCCGCCATAAAGCTCATATGCACCTACAGCATCTACGATTCTGTCTGCACCAATCTGTGCCGGATTCTCGGATGTGATACGGATTCCTGTCTTCACGCCCGGCTCCACCACCATTGGCTGAATCCCAAAATATTTAATCATTCCACTGCAGAGGGAGTGCATCACATTTGGTACTACCGATGAAATGATGGCATCCTTGATTTCATTATGGGAAATCTCGTTATGCTCTAATAAATCAATGATTGTAATACCGTATTCATCAGAAGTTCTCTGCATTTTTGTTGTCATACGAAATGTTGTAACTAATTTTTCCTTATCAAACACCCCGATGGTAATGTTGGTATTTCCTACGTCAATTGCCAGTAACATATTAGTCCTCCTTATCCTCTGTGAATTCTTCTCCCAGGAAAAATACACGGTAATACATTTCAAGCGATTCAAAGAGCTCTGTCTTTTCCCGCTGCATCTGTTTGATTTTTAACACACTGCCGATTTCATCATAAAAGAAATCTCCATCCTCACATTCCGTCCGGAAATTAAGATTTCCCTCTTTGTCAAATATAAGCTGCAGTGTTCCTCCGATATCCTCTGTATACAGTACACAAAGAATATTCAAATCCTCTTTGATTCCCTCCGGAAGTCCGTTAAACAACGGATTCAGATAGAATTTCTTGGTATAAGCGCTGGAACCGCATAAAACGATTTCTTCCTGCTCCATATATTCATACTCCTTTTTTTATTTATGCCTTTTTTATATCTGGTAAATGTGGCTTTTCCTGTCTATCCTATAAACATCTATCTCTATGCATATCTATACATATCCATAAATCCCGCGGACAGATACTTCCCCGGAAGACACCAGTTTTCTTGCTTCCCAGGTATCCACGATTAATTCGCCCCGGTCGGTAATGCCCTGTGCCACTCCATCAAATGGCTCTTTCGGGTCTAACACTCTTACCTTCTGCCCTTTATTGGCAAGGCTTGCATCGTATTCCTTCCGCAGATCCCGTAAATCCTGATATGCCATAAACCGGTCATAATAATGCTCGAATTCTTCCCAGACAGCTTCTATTAATGCTGCACGGTTTACCCGTTTTCCACTTTGTAACAGAAGTGAGGTGGCATTCTGCGCAATTTCTTCCGGGAAACTTTCATTATTCACATTGATACCAATGCCTACCACAATATGGTTTACATAATCCATCTGTGCACTCATTTCCGTCAGGATTCCTACTACCTTCTTACCATTGATGACAATATCATTTGGCCACTTTATCTTTGCTTCCATACCGGTGCAGCGGGTAATGCCCTTTGCCACCGCCATAGCTGCCACCAGTGTCAGCATGGATGCATTGGAAGGATTCAGCTCCGGTTTTAAAATCAGTGTCATAAAGATTCCGGTTCCCGGCAGGGAACTCCAGCCTCTTCCACGTCTTCCTTTTCCGGCATCCTGCTGGTCTGCCACCACAAGGGTTCCATGCTCTGCACCCTCTTCTGCAAGACGGCTGGCTCTTACATTAGTAGAATCTGTTTCATCATAATAATAGATTTTTTTCCCAATCCAATCTGTTTTACGGATACTGCTCAATTCATTTTCGCTTAAGATATCCGGTGTGCCTACAATCCGGTAGCCCCGGTTCTGCACCGCTTCAATTTCATAGCCATCCTTTTTCAACTGATTGATTGCCTTCCACACTGCGGTTCTTGATACACCAAAGCGTTCACAAAGCTCCTGTCCGGAAACATAACCTTCCGCTTCCCGCAGTGCTGCAAGTATTTTTGCTTTCATAGGTTCCTATTCTCCTAAAGTTGCAAGCATAACTGCCTTAATCGTATGCATACGATTCTCTGCTTCATCAAATACGATGGATTTCTCACTTTCGAATACTTCATCGGTTACTTCCAGTTCGGAGTATCCGAATTTCTCATAGACATCCTGTCCAATCCTGGTCTTAAGGTCATGGAATGCCGGGAGACAATGCATAAACAATGCCTGCTCTCCTGCATTATCCATCAGCTTCTTATTTACCTGATATGGCATCAGGTCTGTAATACGCTCTTTCCATACCTCTTCCGGCTCACCCATGGATACCCACACATCAGTATAGACAATATCTGCACCCCTGGTTCCTTCCATGGCATCCTCTGTTAAGGTAATGGTTCCGCCTGTGCGGGATGCCACATCTTCACAATATGTAACCAGCTTTGGATCCGGGAAATACTTCTTATTAGTACAAGCCACAAAATGCATTCCCAGTTTTGCACAGGTTACCATCAGGGAATTTCCCATATTATAACGGGCATCTCCCATATATGCCAGCTTTACGCCCTTTAATCTGCCAAGATGCTCGCGGATGGTTAACATATCTGCTAACATCTGGGTCGGATGAAATTCATTGGTCAGTCCGTTCCATACCGGAACGCCTGCATATTTTGCCAGTTCTTCTACGATATCCTGTCCATAGCCACGATATTCGATTCCGTCAAACATACGTCCCAAAACTCTTGCGGTATCCGGAATGCTCTCTTTCTTTCCAATCTGGGAGCCTGACGGGTCAAGGTAAGTTACGTGCATGCCAAGATCATGGGCTGCCACTTCAAATGAGCAGCGGGTTCTGGTACTGGTTTTTTCAAAAATCAGGGCAATGTTTTTGCCAATCAGGCTGTCATGCAGAATACCCTGTTTCTTCTTTGCTTTCAGGTCTACTGCCAGATCTATCATATAGAGGATTTCTTCTGGTTCAAAATCCATCAATTTTAAGAAATTACGTCCTTTTAAATTCATTGCTTTTTCCTCTTTTCTTCTTACTCTTTGATACAAAACGGGCTGTCCTACATAGATGTGGCAGCCCGATTTCATTTTAGGTTTATGGTTTCCTTTTTAATTATTTATCTCCGGCAACCTCTGTAATTGATTTTACCAGTCCTGCAACGCCCTGTATCTCAGATGGAATGATAATCTTTGTTGCCTTTCCGTCCGCAGCCTTTGCAAAAGCTTCCAGGCTCTTAAGCTGTAATACAGCATCGTCCGGTGCTGCTTCTTTCAAGAAACGAAGTCCGTCTGCATTTGCCTGCTGAATCTTTAAGATTGCTTCTGCCTGACCTTCTGCTTCTTTTACGGTTGCTTCCTTCTGTGCCTCTGCACGTAAAATTGCGGCAGTCTTCTCTGCCTCTGCATCTAAGATTGCTGATTCTTTCTTACCTTCTGCTACAAGAATCGTAGATTTCTTCTCACCTTCTGCACGAAGAATTGCTTCACGTCTTTCACGCTCTGCCTTCATCTGTTTCTCCATGGCATCCTGAATTGCCTTTGGTGGGATGATATTCTTTAACTCTACACGGTTTACCTTGATTCCCCATGGGTCTGTTGCCACATCCAGGGAAGCTCTCATCTTGGTATTGATGGTCTCTCTTGAAGTAAGGGTCTCATCTAATTCCAGATCACCGATGATATTACGAAGTGTGGTTGCTGTCAGATTTTCGATTGCCATAATCGGATTTTCAACACCGTAAGCAAATAACTTCGGGTCTGTAATCTGAAAATATACAACGGTGTCAATCTGCATGGTTACATTATCTTTGGTAATTACCGGCTGTGGTGGGAAATCAACCACCTGCTCTTTTAAAAGAACTCTTTTTGCGATACGGTCAATAAACGGTGCTTTAAAATGAAGACCTACGCCCCAGGTTGCAAGATATCCGCCCAGACGCTCTACAACAACTGCATTTGCCTGCGGTACAATCTTGATACAGGATACAATAATTACCAGTACTAGTATTACTAAAATGATAAGTGCTATTAATCCTTCCATTTTTACCCTCCAAAACTTATATTTTGAATAACTATTCACATATTACTATACTTTTTCCAAGATTACAACAGGGTGCCAAAAACTTCTTTTGACACCCTGACTTTATACTCTCTTATATTTTCTTACATTTTCCTAGAAAAATACATGGTTTCCGATGACTACTCCTGCCTGACCGGAACTTGCACGGCGGAAGCTTAATGCCCCACCGGTATTATCTACACCGGATAATGCTTCCTGTGCTGCCTGTAAACAGCTTCCGCTGACACCGCTTGAAATAACAGATGCAACTTTTCCGTTTCCTGCTGGTGTAAACTGACCGCTCTGGTAAATTACATCATAAAGGCTGGATGGATATACACCACTTCTCAGACGGTTCATAACAACTGCTCCGACTGCCAGCTGGCCTTCATAACACTCACTGCCTGCTTCGCACTGGATTAATGCAGCAAGAAGTGTTACTTCATCACAGTTTGCTGCTACAGATGCATTCTGTGTTACCATGGTTGTTGTAGTCTGTGCAGCTTTCTTTGCTGCCTCTTCTGCAGCCTTCTCTTCCAATGCAGCTCTTTCTTCTTCCATGGAAACTGCTGATGCTACATTTAAGGATACGGTTACATAATCTGCAGATACAAATGCAGTGGAATTCTTTAAGCTGACTGCGACCCATCCTTCCGGAGATTCTGTCTGTGTATCAACTACAAGCTTATCTCCTTCTGATGCTGCCTTGATAACAGATGCATCCGGATTTGCTTCACTGCGGACACGAAGACCACCGGTGGTTACAGTTGCTACGGTGTCACATACGGTCTGTGCATAAGCATATGCATCCTGACCTGCCACACAATATTCGCTCTTTACATATCCGTCTACAGAACCGGATGTAATATGATACCAGCCATCTAATGTCTCTACGATATCAGCTGCTGCACCTTTATATAATTTTCCAATTACTTCAGACTCTCCATCTGCGGAGCTTCTTATATATAAGAAATCATCCACATCTGCCATAAGCTTACTATTCCATGCCTGCTGCTCCTCACTGAGCTGAGGCTCCTCTTCCTGTGCTTCTGCAACAACCACTACATCTGCACGTTCAATGGATGCCTGCTCGGTTGCCGCGTCTCCCAATGATGCCAATTCTTCTATAATGCCGGCGGAGCCATCTGCCTGTACATCTGCCACAGCTTTTGTTTCCTGCTGCGGTTCTGGTACATTTTCTACTGATGCTGTCTGCATAACTGCTGTGACTGCGGTTACAACGGTAAGCATCACTGCTATAATTGTGCTCTCAATCACTCTTTTTCTTAAATTCATTTTGACCTCCATAACATATACCCTGTTTTTCTTTTTTAAGGATTATTAACAAGTATATGTCATTTTATTCATTTTTATTACATTTATTACAAATTTGTTACATCATGGATTATAACAAAGTAATTTTTATTTGTCAAGTTTCTGTACTTTTTATCCAATTCATGGTATAATTTCCTAATAATAATTACGCAAAATCACAAGAAAAGATTTCGTCTTTTTTCGTAATGGTTATCAAGGAGGATGTATTTTTATGAAGGAACGTAAGCAAAAAGATTCTGCTTTGAAGCAGAATCCAGTAAAGGCTCCAAAGCCTGCAAAAGCACAGAAAGTGCCTAAGGAAAAGAAGGAGAAAAAGGCCGGACTTCACTCCATGCGCTTTAATGTTGTACAGTTAGTTCTGCTGAGTATTATCATCAGTGTTGCTTCTCTTCTGATTATGATTATACCGGTTGCTGATAATGCAATTTCCACTCTGGCAGAAAGCTATATGCGTGATGTCTGTGATACCTGCGGTTTAAATGTTGATGCTGCCCTGAACCGGAGCGGTAACATTATTTTAAATCAGGCATATCTTGAAACTCTGATCGGTGATGTCCGCATCAATGATCTGGATTCCAGTTACGCCTATGTGGTTGGTTCAGATGGAACCATGATTTATCATCCGGATGAAAGCAAAGTCGGACAACCTGTAGAAAATCCCGCAATTAAACAGGTGGTAGCTGATTTGGAAGCAGGTAAAGAACAGCAGGATGGTATGGCAATCTATGAATTCAGAGGTGCTGAAAAATATGCGGCTTACTATGTTACTTCCAATAAAGCAGCTATTTTGGTCATTACTGCTGACCGTGGAGATATTTTAAGTGCTAAGGATGCAATTTATGCCCGCGCCGGTGGTGCCGCTATTATTATCTTTATTGTACTGGGAATCATTTCTTTCCTTATTGCAAGTAAAATGACCCGTCCGATTGTAGAGATTACCAATGTTATCAAACGTTTCTCTTCCCTGAACTTTGCAGAAAGCCCGACTACTATCCGCATCAGCAAACGTAAGGATGAAACCGGGCAGATGGCAAGAGCTATCGGAGATTTACGTGAAAAGTTAGTTACAATTGTTTCACAGATTAAGTCCCAGAGTGAACTGCTTTACAATGCATCTACTGAACTGGATACCAATGCATCCCACACAACATCAACCGTGGGAAATGTTGAAACCGCAGTAAATGAAATTGCTACCGGAGCTACCAACCAGGCTTCCGAAACCCAGAAAGCTACCGATGATATCGTTAATATGGGTAACATGATTGAACATACCAACAGTCAGGTTGAAAATCTTACAAGCACTGCTAACCTGATGCGTGAATCCAGCGAGGAAGCTGCTGCCACCCTGAAAGAACTGGACAACATCAACCAGCAGGCAATTGCTTCTATTGATGTTATTTATGAACAGACCAATATAACTAATATCTCTGCCCTGAAGATTAAAGAGGCTACAACTTTGATTTCTTCCATCGCAGAAGAAACAAACCTGCTTTCCTTAAATGCTTCTATCGAAGCTGCCCGTGCCGGTGAGGCAGGACGTGGATTTGCCGTTGTTGCATCGCAGATTCAGAAACTGGCTGACCAGTCCAATGAATCTGCAAACCAGATTGACCAGATTATCCATGCTTTGATTGAAGATTCTGAAAAAGCAGTTAAGACCATGGATGAGGTTAAAACTATTATGAACCTGCAGAGCGAAAACGTACATAAGACCGGTCAGGTATTCGAACAGGTTCGTGATGGAATCAGTTCTTCTATCAGTGGCGTAGGCGAGATTGCCACCAGAACAACACAGCTTGATAAAGCCCGTGGAGATGTTGTGGATGTCGTACAGAATCTTACCGCAATTGCCCAGCAGAATGCAGCAAGTACCGAAGAAACTTCCGCTTCCGTTATGGAAGTCAGCAATGTTATGCAGGAAATCATGGAAAATGCAAATCGTCTGAAAGAGATTGCTTCCATCCTGGAAGAAAATATGAATTCATTTACTTTATAATATACAACAGAAAGAACTCCACCCGGCTGGATATTCCAATCGGATGGAGTTCTTTTTTGCTGTAATGCAAGGACTGATTCAAATTTAAATGATTTTATCTTATCCTGCTTCAGCAGTTTTTATAAACGTTTCATTAATGCTTCTCTTGCTTCTTCATAACCTGGTTTTCCAAGTAATGCGAACATGTTCTTCTTGTAGCTTTCTACACCTGGCTGGTTAAATGGATTTACTCCAAGCAGGTATCCGCTAACACCACATGCAAACTCGAAGAAGTAGAATAATTCTCCTAAGTAGAATTCGTTCTGCTCTGGAATCTTTACCATGAAGTTTGGAACCTGACCATCGGTATGTGCAAGAATGGTTCCGTTCATTGCACTCTTATTTACAAAGTCCATATCTTTTCCAGCAAGATAATTTAATCCGTCTAAGTCAACCGGTTCTTCCTGAATTGTAATATTGTGCTTCGGAGTCTCAACGTTCATAACAGTCTCAAACATAATTCTGGAACCATCCTGAATGAACTGTCCCATAGAATGTAAGTCTGTTGTTAAATCTACAGATGCCGGGAAGATACCCTTCTGGTCTTTTCCTTCACTCTCTCCAAATAACTGTTTCCACCATTCAGATACATAATGAAGACTTGGCTCGTAGTTGCAAAGAATTTCTACTGCTTTGCCTTTTCTTAATAAAATGTTACGAACTGCTGCATACTGTAATGCATCGTTCTCTGCGAAATCCTGCTCTAAAGCAAGTTTTCTTCCTTCTGCAGCCCCATCCATTAATTTCTGGATATCTGCACCACTTACTGCGATTGGAAGAAGTCCTACAGCGGTAAGTACAGAGAAACGTCCTCCGACATCATCCGGTACTACAAATGTCTCATATCCTTCTTCATCTGCAAGATGTTTTAATGCTCCCTTTGCTTTATCTGTGGTTGCATAAATTCTCTTTGCAGCTTCTTCTTTACCATATTTCTTCTCTAACTTCTCTTTGAAGATACGGAACGCGATTGCAGGCTCAGTTGTTGTTCCTGATTTAGAAATAATATTTACGGAGAAATCACGGTCTCCTACTACATCAAGCAGTCCCTGTAAGTAGCTTCCGCTGATGCTGTTTCCTGCATAATAAATCTCAGGAGTCTTACGAACATCCTTAGATACATTATTATAGAATCCATGTCTTAAGAATTCGATTGCGGCTCTTGCACCAAGGTAAGAACCACCGATTCCGATTACTACTAACACTTCAGAATCAGACTGAATCTTAGCTGCTGCTTTCTGAATTCTTGTGAACTCTTCCTTATCATAATCTACCGGAAGATCCAGCCAGCCCAAGAAATCATTTCCGGCTCCGTTTTTATCCAATAACTCTTTTTTTGCATTGTCTACAAGTTTGCTCATATAGCCAACTTCTTCTTCACTGATGAAGGAAGCTGCCTTTGAGTAATCAAATGTTACTTTACTCATTTCAAATTCACTCCTTTGTTTTTTCTATACACAATTCCCTAATTATGAATAAAATTTCATTAGAGTTTATTTTATCAAACCTATATGCATTTATCAAGGAAAAATTTCCTTCAAAACAGCATTAAATACCGCTTCTTCCTGCTGTTTTCTCTTCTTTTCAATAGAATCCCGCATCAGTTCTTCCTGTCTCGATACCAATGGCTCTTCTTTTCCACTGTCTTCAGTTAATATGACATTCAGATAATCTTCTACTTTTCCCTGTATCATTTGTAATCTGCGGTCTGTCCGGTTCACTTTAACCAGAACCTGCAGAATTATTATCATTTGTAAGAGCATTCCTGCCAGAATTATGTAATTTGCATATTCATACACCAAATTCATGAAAGCTCCCATTCTTATAACCTCTTTTCCTTTTTCTTTCTATTATAAAAAGGAACATTCCATTTGAAAAGAGGACAACGCCGTGTTTTCGCCGCATCTTTTTCCATTTTTCCCTTTGTTTCTGCAGTCTTCTACAAAAGCTGCTGATATTCTTCCCCATCCAACATATAGCCGGAAAGGCAGCAGCCATATTCTTCATTTACGCTGATAATCCGGTTATAGGACCCAGCCAGCAGAATATCTTTTAGTATCTTCGTATCCATTCGCTCATTGATATTTCCAACCCAATAACGGATACCTTCTCCTTCAAATTTCCACGGAAATTCCGGATTCCATTTTGACACATCTTCATTGCCGGGAATCGATACAATCCGTACCGTCTTTCCATAGCCCCGATAACGTTTTAAAATCTCTTCCATATTTTTGTGCATATCAATATTTCCCAAAAAAAGTACTCCCATTCGAAGGGTTCTGCTCTCCCTGGTAAACTGGTTCCGGAGCATTCCATAATCATTTCGCTGGATACATTTTAACATGCATACCGTTCTGCCGGCATCCAGATACGGAGAACAATGATTTTCTCTGCCAAAAGACTGTTCATACATGGCACCATTGATTTTACTTCCGCTTTCTTTTACCTGACCCGGACCTGCATACATAATAACTGCTGCATATGCTTCCAAACCGTAAGTCTTCTTATATGCCTCTAATAACCGTTGCATTCCCGCCTGATACTGTGTATTTTCCGGATGACGAAGTGCCCTGTCATAGCCTTCTTTCGTATAATATCTTCTGGTAAACTGATATAGTTCCATTACATCCATTCCATATGCAGAAAAATAAAATACCCACTTATTTTCAATGATGCATCCGGCCTTGACCACCGGAATGTATTCCCGTTCCATAATCTTTATCGTTTCTAAATCCTCTGCATCTGCCAGTTCGAAATAATTTCCTTTTCTGGCATTCTGCACTGCGTCCAGGGAACAGGGCGGACAATTTCCATATAATAAATAGACATTTTCCACCCCCATATTCTTTAATGCATGGTAAGGATGCCGGATGAGGCAGGAAAATTCTAATCGTTTTTCCGGTGACATTTCCGGCTCCAATATCCATTGTTCCGGTAATGTCTTCTCTTCCATATCCTGTTCCTCCGATATCCACTGCTCCACCAGCATCCGGTGAATCGGTGCTACATAAGGCATAATCACCGTCTGAATCGTCGTATTTTGCAATAGTGCATACAATATGCCAAGACAGTCCCTCGTATATTCTCCTACTACCACAAGATCTATCGGTGCCCCGGCCAGTCTTCTGATGGTTCTTTTGTCCAAGATACCGATGCCTGTTATATCATTTGTTCTGCTGTTGTCTTTGCTGCTTACACCGCCGTTTATGTTACTGTTCGTAGGATTTCCGGATAAGTATACATAATTCACACTGCAGTCATTCTCCTCATTATAGATACTGCCTGCCTGAATCATTCCATTTTCCACATTTTCAAATAAGTACCGATAATATAATGCTTTCATTTTCACATACCCCCCGCTTTATTTTCTGGTATTTTTACGATTGTATAAGGTTTTAAATAGAGTTGACTTTTTTTACCAAGAGTATAATATATTATTCAGCAAATCATTTTACATTATAAGTAATCTGATATTAAAGAAAGGATTCTTTTCATGAAAAAAATCGTTTTAACAGGCGGTGGTACCGCCGGTCATGTAACTCCAAACATTGCTCTTTTTCCTGCTTTAAAAGAGGCTGGTTATGAAATCTCTTATATCGGTTCCTATGCCGGCATGGAAAAACAGTTAATTGAAGAACAGAACATTCCTTATTATGGAATTTCCTCAGGAAAACTCCGTCGTTATAAGGATCTCCGTAATCTCACAGATCCATTCCGTGTGATCAAAGGCTACGCACAGTCTGTATCTCTTTTAAGAAAAATCAAACCGGACGTTGTCTTTTCGAAAGGTGGATTCGTTTCCGTTCCTGTCGTTCTCGCAGCGAAACGCCTCCGTATTCCTGCTATTATTCATGAATCCGATATGACACCTGGTCTTGCTAATAAAATTGCAATTCCAGCCGCCTGCAAGGTCTGCTGTAATTTCCCGGAAACTGTAGACTATCTTCCAAAGGATAAGGCAGTTCTTACCGGTTCTCCAATCCGCCAGGAACTTTTAAGCGGCGACAAAGAACAGGCTGCCAGACTTTGTGGTTTTACCATGGATAAACCGGTTATCTTAGTAGTCGGTGGAAGCAGCGGTTCCAAATTTATTAATGATGCGGTACGTGGTCTCTTAGATGACCTGCTTGCCAACTATCAGATTATCCATCTCTGTGGGAAAGGAAATATAGATAAATTATATAACAACCGTTCCGGCTATGTCCAGTTTGAATATGCCGGGAAAGAACTTCGGGATATGTTTGCTTTAAGCTCTCTTGTCATTTCCCGTGCCGGTGCAAATGCAATCTGTGAATTGCTTGCTCTTCACAAGCCAAATATTCTGATTCCACTGTCTGCTGCTGCAAGCCGTGGTGACCAGATTTTAAATGCCCGCTCTTTTGAAAAACAAGGGTATAGCTATGTAATTGAAGAAGAGAATCTGACCAAAGAAACCTTAGATGCTGCCATTAAGAAAGTCATGACAGAAAAGGAGACTTATATTTCTAATATGAAGTCCAGCCAGCAGTTAGATTCTATTCATACCATTCTTAAGCTCATTGAAGAAGCCAGTGAGAAAAAGAAGAAGAAAGCATAAGTGCAAAAGGTGTAAAGTCCTGATTCTATATAAGACTTTACACCTTTATTTTTATTTTTATTTTTTCTTTTTATTTTACTTTTATCATATCCAGAATTTCTTTCATTTCATCATCAGAAAGCTCTAATGGAGTATATTTTAAAATATCATCATTCTTGTCTTCCTTGTATCTTGGAATCAGATGCATATGGAAATGAAATACTGTCTGTCCTGCAGTCTCTTCATTGTTCTGAAGTAAATTAAATCCATCACAGTTTAATTTTTCTTTCATATGAACTGCCATTTTCTTAGCAAGCTTCATTGCTTTTGCTGCTACTTCCTCATCCATTTCATAAAGATTTGCAAAGTGGTCTTTGGGAATAATTAAGGAATGTCCCTTTGTTGCAGGATTGGCATCCATAATGACACGGAATGTATCATCCTCATATACGGTATTTGTCGGAATATCGCCTGCTGCCAGTTTACAAAAAATACAATTATCGTCTTTCATGGTTACTCCTTCTTTCTATTCAAAAATGAAAATCTGATCTAAGGTACGCAGTGTCTTAAAGTTTCCTTTTGCAGTCATCTCACCGGTCATAAATGCTCTCTGGAATGTCATTCTGCCAGCTAAAATATTATTCATGACTTCTCCCGTAAGTTTCGCATATACATCTACATTTTCCTGTTGTCCATAATAGCAGTTTAACTCTTCTCCTGCTACTTCGACTACCAATGGTTTCTTTTTCTCTTCAATCATAAAGAGATAGTTCGCCGTGAAATCCCCCTGTGGCACAAAATGGCTTTCTAATTCTGTAATATATTCTGTCTGCGTGTCATTCTGCTGTACACTTAACTTATCCTTAAACATGGACGCTAATTCTTCAATATCTTCTTTCTGTTTCTTTACGTAAGAATCATCTGCCACGTACTGTGATAACTGCTCACTCTCCTGTGGTGTTAAATCCATCTGCTGTGTCCGCAGGATGGTTCTGGTTACCGCCTGATTAGAAGTCGGCAGACTCTTCTGTTTCTGAGAAATTGTACGATAAAGATTTTCTGCTTTTTTCTCAATAATCAGGGAATAGTCATGATTCATTTCAAAACTTACCAGATCATCTACATAGCCACACATTCCACTGCACGGCAGACCTCCTAAAATTTCCCATGCATTGGACAATGTCAGTTCCCCTTCACGTTCTCCATACGTGGTTGACATAACGATTGGCTGCATATAGGTTGTCTTAATCTTTTCCTTGTCTCCGTAAAGCCAGCAGGAATCCAAAAACTGCTGCATATAACCACCGATTCCAAGCCACTCTACTGTCGTTGCCAGAATGATTCCATCTGCATCCTTTAAGGTCTGCGGCAACGTAGAGATGCTATTCTTGTGCTCGTATATATTATATCGTTCCACACTGACACGAAGCTCTTTTAAAACTTCTTCCATTTTCCCGATTACATATAAAGTAGGATCATCCAGAAGTCCTCTACCACCGTAATATATATTTACTTTCATTTCTGCCTCCGTATCTTAAGTTTTTCATCTTACTTCATTCAATCATATATCAACAGTATATAAATTTTCCGGAATAAAATCAATCCTTTCTGCGATATAGAAGCAGTGACAGGAAAAATCCGCTAATCAGTCCGCCTACATGACACCAGTTGTCCACTCCGGTACTGGTAAATCCATAATATAGGCTCAATGCAATCATAATTACAATTCCTCTGATATTCAGTTCTTCTACCCTTCCTCTGTTGGCAATTATTACCCAGAGTAAAGCTCCAAATACACCAAAAATGGCACCTGAGGCACCTGCTGACACCGTCAGGGTTCCTTTGCCCTGTGTTACCAGAAGTGAAAGCAGATTACCGCACAATCCTGCGCCAAAATAAATGATAAGATAGCGCCACTTTCCTATCAGACGTTCCAGTCTGTCTCCAGTCCAGAATAATACAATCATATTATTTGCAAGATGTGCCAGTCCAAAATGTAAAAATATGGCCGTAAACAGTCTCCACCATTCTCCCTGTCCAAATACATCCGGCAGAAATACTGCTCCATGTTGTTCCATAAAAGCTGCAGATTCCGTATCGCCAAGTGCGCTCAATGACAGAAATACTATGATATTTATCAAAACAATGCCGGCGTTACACCAGGACGGATACTGTTTTATCCTCTGCCACAAAGTAAGACCTCGCTTCTCTTCTGTTCTACGGTAATTGTCCATCTGTGCATACCCCTGTGAAGCATAACCTCTTTGCCTCCCACCACCGGATATCTGTTCCTGTAATGTATCTCTTAATCCATAGAAATCTCCCGGCTGGTTTTCAAAAATCATAAGCTGCCCTGTCTGCTCATTAATAAGCCAGACATTCCGACAGCTGCCACCGAGCATACGTGCCTGTCCTATATCATCTGCAACCAGTAACGTTAGTAACTCCACCTGATAGATTGCCATATTCTGTTCACAGCCCGGAATCCTTCCTTCCGGATGAAGAAACAGCTCCTGCAGTTTTTTCTGAATTGCCTGCAATTTTTCTGTTTCCAGTACAAATCCCGGATGCATAAAGATTCCAGCAACCACCTGTGCCCTTCCTTCTGTAAATCTATAGTATACCCCAACCTCTTCCGGCGACACTTTGATAAAGGAATATCCCCGCTCTTTTAAACATGCATCTATTTTCTGAATCAATATAACTTATCCTTCTTCCAGTCTTTTATGAATCTGACAATAACACTTTCAAAAGGCACTGTCAACGAAGGAAATATAACCTTTTTCTTAAAGAAATGTAAACCGCTCACGTCCCAGCTGAATCACATCATTCATGCATAACTGCTCCTTCTCCCGATATGCCAGCATTTTCCCATTGAGCCATGTTCCGTTCATGGAATTTAAATCTTCCACATAATAATCCTCTTTCTCTCTGGTAATGCGGGCATGCATGCGGCTGACTCCCTGTATACATACATTTCCATCTGCCTGCTCACTGCTACCTATGATAAAAGGGAAATACTCCATCCGGATATTCGAAATATCCTCTTTTCCATCATAACGCAGAACTCCTTCCGGAGCCCGCTCCGTTCCAAGATAAACGGTAGGATTTTCCTCCTGCATTTCTTTGTAATCCATAGGTGTACACACGATTGGTTCTTCCTCCTTCTCATGATTTATCTTCCCTGTTAAGAATGCCGGAATCCGGCTGATTGCAGCAATGCATTCCTGCAATTTTTCTTCCATTGCCATATTCCAGCCACGGCTTTGAGTATCCTTCTTATAATATTCATCATCCTTTTCAATTGTATCTATCTCATATTTTTTCCAATACCCCTTCTTTTTCTTTGTAATTGGCTTTTCTTCCACAGCTGCATCTTTCTTTTCCTGCTCCCATGGCATAATGCCCTTCTGCAATGCCTCTACCTTTTTAGACGAAACAGATTTCTGTCGGGCCGGTACATAATCCTCTACATCCTGCTGCCGGTACTGATATAATATCCTTAGGATTTCACCCAAAGAAAATCCTTCTTCTGTTGATTTCTGATATGCCTCATAAGATGCAAGAACCATCTGTTCATCTTCATGATTAATCTTTGCCAGAAGATACTCCATCAGCTTTCGGAATCCTTCTGTAACAGGTTCCTGTCTGCCGGGGCAATAGGTGAAGTAGAACTTCTTGGTTCCATTCTCAAGATAAATACTCTCCGGTTCTAATAGAATCCCCTCTTCCTCCAAAAGATATGGCCGGATTTCCTGACAGATTCCCAGTAAAGTTTCTAACATTTTTGCAAACATATCTATGGCAAAATCACTACTCTCCAAAACATGGTCCAAAGAACGTTTTCCGGTAATTTCATATCGAAACTGTGTCTCCCCTTCTGAAACTACCGGTTCAAACTGCAATAAATTATGAATATGATTCTGCCGACACATATGAATCTGATATCCGGAATACGCGGGATCTGATGTAATAAACATATAACTCTGATTCAGATTTCTCTTATAACATATCTCCAATATAAATTTCCTCCATACATTCTATCTTGTTCTTGCTGCTTTCTTCTGCTGCCAGCTTTACCCTGTCATGCAGTTCGTAACTGACTACAATCAGGGTACAGAATATTGCCAATATCATTGGCACTATAACTGCCGCCTCTATGGTATAAGAAGCCGGCAGATAACATTTCTTTTTCCACTGTCTTATAAAATCAACAGAATGAGATATGCTGCCAGCAGAAACGGAATAAAAGGAATGGTGTCTTTTCGTCTTTTTCTGTGCATGAACAGCAATACCAGTGCATACAGAGAGGACAGGAAAAGTCCCGTCAGAAGCAGACGCATGGTATTGATTCCTCCAATGTAAATTCCCGCTACACAAAGTACCAGTCCATCGCCAATTCCAATAATTCCACCAGACACCAGTGACAGAATAATAACTGCTGCCCCGACGGCAATCCCTCCTAACATGCTGTATAATGACTGGTTTCTCTGCCAGAGATGCAGTAAAATTCCACCAATGCCAAAACACAATACTCTTATGCTTTGTATTTCTTTTTTTCGGATATCTTCGATGGAACATATCCCCAACATTCCAAGTACAGAACATATCGTCACCATCCCCTTATCTCCTTGTTATTCGTTATTTTCTATCTACTACTTACTGCTTATAACCTGCTATCTGCCGTTTCCTTATCTGATACATTTATTCCCTCAGGAAGCTTTTCTCTTTTCACATTTTCCACAGGATGAATGATTTCCCGCTTCTTCCAGCAAAATACGGTATACGGTACGCTTTAACCCACTACAGGAAAGACTATTGTGCACTGCCTCTCCATATTCTGTTACAAATACTGTTTTGGTATCTTTCTTTCCTATGCGGCATTTTTCGCAATCTTTATATTTTGCCCCGGAATCATTCCGTAATCCGGATACCGTCTCTTCCGGCACTGCCAGAATGCTCAAATCCAAATAGGTACAGTCCGAAAACCAGTGATAGGATTTCCCTGTCTCTGTAATATAGACATAAGTTCCATCTTCATTTCCACTGCCTGTATAACCAATCCATTTATGCACTTTTGCCCGCTGATCCATGTCATAAGAAAATAGTCCCAATAACTGCAATGGATTTTCAATCCGATAAGATACACATAAATCAATATCATTTCCCATTAATTCAGAACGCCAAAAAGAGAACCCCTTTTCTTCCCCTTCCACATAAATTACCGGTGCTTTCAGTTCTTCTAATTTTCTTTGAAACAGGATTTTTGCTTCTGCAATTGGCACAACAGATTCCAGCCCGCTTTCATGTGTCATATGTGCATGAATGGCACTTTTTCTGGCGGCATATTGCAAGGCATATTCCACATCCTGCTGTAATTCCAATACCCGGAAAAGAAAGATTACCGATAGTATACAGATTACAAACAGTGGCAATGCGATAGCTGCTTCTATTGTCATAGACGCCGTTGTGGAGGCACATAAAGGTGTCTCTTTTCTGTTTGTAGAATTGCTATACAATAGATTTGTATTATCTGGGTTAGAGAGAGTTTTTTTATATTGATTTTTTATTTGAATTCTGAGAAGAGACACCTTTATGCACCCCCTTTCTTCTTTTGTTAATAAACATAGGAAAATGAATTTTTTTCCTGAAAACGATAATCTCCTTTGAAGCTTTCGCCACTTCCAAACCACCCGAAGAACAATGGTTTTGACAGATAACTGCACTGTATTTCCATACTACCAATCATGCAGTCCATCCGAAAATTCTCCCGGTCCGGCAGCCGCCTGATATTCTGCTCCATCAGATTCATTGCCCGATAGGTAAGTTTCTCCTGTCCGGTAAGATATAATAAAATTCTTAAATAATCCCCATAACTTAAACCACTTTCACTGGTCTTACTTTCCTCTTCTTTTGCAAAGGATTCCGACAATGCTCCAACGTCTAATGTCCACTCGGCATTTCCTTTTAAAAAAGGAACCTCGCCACCCTTTAAAAGCGTTTTTACATCTTTTATGCTTTCTGAAAATGCCCATGCCACAAGAATTCCTTCTTCTACCACCTTGACTACCGCCGGATTAGCTGTCCAGCCCGCAGTTACAAGTGCTATGGTATTCGCCAGTGCCGTTTTCTCGGCATCCCCTTTCAAATAAATATAGTTTGCCACCTCACGAATCGCCAGCATGCGTTCTGCAACGCCAGCAAGGTTTGCCACATCAGAATCTTTCCCTGCAATGAGATATTCCATCTCATATTGCAACACTTCCGACTCACTCTGATTTCGGTAATCACTAAACTGCTTCAATAAATATTCCCGGAAGAAAAGTCCCGTTGTCATATCCTCCTGCTGTACCTGCCCATTTCCTGTAAAACAGGTTCTCTTTGCAATATCATCGGATAAATCAATGGTCTGTGTCGATACCGCTGATACATCTTCTACCACCAGTGACAGGATACTTTTATTCTTAAGTTCTTTTACATAATCCAGTGGATTCTCATTCTTCTGATTTGCGGCATTCCGTTTTGTGTTTCTTTCCAGCCCACTCTGTGTATCGGTCTCCTGAATAGCAGCTTCGAACTTCTTCTCGATGTCTTTATTGTCTTCCGTCAGTTCCTTTGCTTCTGTTGCCTTTTCATATAATTTTTCAATGGCCGCAATTCCCATGGTACGCTTTACATAATCTGCTGCCTGCCTTCGAAATTCAGCTCCCGCATCATCGGTTGCCATCGTATAATTCGTAATATAGCAGTTTTCTAACTGCATCTCATAAAGATTGGTATATGACATTTTTAAGAATCCCGGCTTCGCCCTAAGGTTCTCTTCTCCAAGTTCCTGCAATGACTGTTCCAGACTGCTAAGTTCCGGCTCTCCTTTCCTGCCTGCCTCCAGAAAATAGAGATGATACTGCTCAAGAAGTGCGGTATCATACTCTGCCATTTTGGATTCCAGCAAAAGCTCCGTTTCCATTTTGCTCTGCGCCTCTAATCCATAGAGGCGTGCAGATTCCAGCAGAGTAAATACCAGACTTAAAATCATCGTCAATGCAAGGCTTAAAAACAATGTAATACTCCCTTTTTCCCTTGCTCTTTCCATTTTTCTACAAAGAACCGGTCCGCTGGGTAATTGTCGAAAAAATACTGTTTAAAAGAACCGTCAGTTTTGATTTAAAAATAACAATCAGTCCAATCAGAACCACCAGAATCAGAACCACTTCCACAACACCTACTCCATCTTCCTCTTTTAAAAACCGGGTCAGACTTCCTTTTATTCTTTTTACAACGTTCATTGGATTTGTCCGTTTTACATTTACTACACCTTTCATGTTCTTTCCTCCTTTATTTACCTATTGTTTTAGTTACCTGTTATCTGCTTACAGCCGAAGCCTGCCACCGACAGCTTCTTACAGCTGCCTGGTAACTTATATGTGCATGGTCATACATGCAGGCACAACAAGAATGACCATAATCACCACCATCATCATTAGCATGGGAAACAATAATTTTGTTCCTGCTTCCTCTCCCAGTCGCTGCGCCATAGTCTTTCGCTGGGAAAATGCATCCTCTGATTCTTTTGCAAGAATTCTGCCGATTCCTACCGTTCCCTTCTTGAGATTCTGTGTCAGAATAGATGCAAACCTGCGATAGGATGCCAGCCCGCATCGTTCTCCAAACCGCTCATATGCCAGGCTTTCCCCCATTCCATCCTCTAACTCTCTTCTGGTAAGCAGCATTTCCTCGTAACCGGCACGTTTTGGTAGTCTTTGCTTCTTCCGTTTACTCTCATATGTATCTGTCAGCTTCTTCCACGCCTGACGCAATGACATACCGGCTTCTAATAATAATCCCAATCGACTAACCATTTCCGGATAATCTTTTACCAATTCCTCTTCCCAACGTTTTTTTGCATCCTGCTGTTCCTTTTTCCCACTCCATAGAATCACTACTGCTGCAAATATCCCAAGGAAGAGAAAAATAACCAACGGCTTCTCGGTTTCTTCTTCCCAGCGAAGTGCTACACCATCCATATTCTGTGGCAGCTCCACTTCTTTTTCTTCTGCATTTTGATTATAAAGATATTGTTCTATCTTTTTCCCCAGATTGGTTTCATTCTGGTTTTCTGAAGGATAAAGACAGATGGGAAAGGAATACTCTGCCTGATTTTTTCCATTCGACAAAATTGCGGTAGCATTCACCACCTGCCCCGGCAAAAGATTTTCTTTCTCTATATTTCCCTGTAAATCAATCCAGATATCCGGTTCTAACTTCCATTCCACAGAAATGAGACCATTTTTAACACATTCGCATAAAACCACCTGTCCACTGACATGGTCTGCCTGCTTCCCGTTTCGAAATACTTCTTCTACTTCTTTTTCTGCCTTCGGCAATATCTCTTTCCATTCCGCTGCTGTTAAAGTGCGTTCCTGCAGATTTAATACAATCTGCCCTTTTTCCCCGCTATCTTCTTCTATATAATTTAAGGATTCCTGATAGTCTCCTTCCCCCGGTTCATTTCTTATTAAACGGTTCTCCTTAAAATGAGATTCCTGTTTTTGCATCCACTCCGCTGCAATTCCCAGTAAAACTGCTGCCAGAAGTACCAGAATTGCCAGCTTTTTCTTTTGCTTCTTCATTTGCTTTAACATATACTTTCTCCAATACGTCTTACGATTTTCTCTGACCAAAGATATGCCAGTCCATAGAGAATAAGACACCCTGTCATAATCAGCACCCCCGCCACATTCCCATACAATGCTTCCAAAAAACTTCCCGATGTCACATTGACAAATGCCAGTATAAATAAGGGAATTACATTCATTACCTTCTGTTCCATCTTCCTTGCTGTCAATGCTGTCTCTATGGTTTCCTGCAATTCCATCCGGTCTGCCATCTGCCGAACTGTATTTCCCATAATTGCAGTAAAATCCCCGCCGCTCCGCTTGGCATAAGAAAAAATTCCCGCAAACTGCTCTACATCCTCTATCCGGCTCCGCTCTGCAAAATCCTCTAACAGCTGCTCCAATGGCACATTACAGTCCATCTGGTGTATCATCTGGCGCATTTCCACCGCCATATCACTTTCCATGCCATACTGCTGTATCACATCTTTTTTTGCTTCCCGCCACGCATTTTCAATGGAATAGCCTGCCCGCATTGCTCCTGCTGCCGATAGCAGTGCATCCTTAAACTGAAGCTTTAAATCATTCTGGCGCTGTATCTTAGCAGAATTCCTTTTGTTTCGAAGAAATACTGGACATAAACCAAATCCTGTAAGAATTGCCAGAGTGGACTGATAAAACAGCCAGCCTATCAGAATATCCAGTAGCAGAAATTCTCCAACATATAATAAAAACTGTCTTTTCTTAAAATGATATTGACGATAATCCGGCAGCCTGTAATTTTTCCTGATAGAGAAGTTCTCCTTTCTTCTCCCAGATTCCGCCGATGCTTCCCTGTTCTTTTTTCTCCCGGAACCGGAAGAGCTCGTGTAAACATACCTTGCCATTTTCTACCCCTTTCAATTCCACAACCTGCAGCAATTTTCTGCTGCCATCCCGGATTCTGCCAAGTTGTATGATAATATCAATGGCCGATGCTATCTGACTCTGGATTGCCGCCAGCGGCATATCCATTCCCATCAGCACCATCGTCTCAAGGCGGCTTACCATATCCATTGCCGAATTGGCATGTCCGGTACTCAGGCTGCCGGAGTGTCCGGTATTCATTGCCTGCAGGACATCCAGTGCTTCTGCCCCACGGCATTCCCCGACGATAATCCGGTTTGGCCGCATACGAAGTGCGCTTTTTATCAAATCCCGGATGGTAATCTCCTCTGCCCCCGGAAGCTTGATATCCCGGCTCTCCAGACGCACCAGATTTGGAAGCCCAAGCAACTGCAGCTCCGCTGAGTCCTCAATGGTAACCACACGTTCTTCTTTTGGAATAAATTCCGACAGGGCATTTAGAAATGTTGTTTTACCGCTTCCTGTTCCTCCTGACACAAAAATGTTATAACCGGCACATACCAGATGCTTTAAAAAATCTGCCACTTCCCTTGAAATAGACCCCCATTCTATCAGTGTCTGCATCCGGATCGGCTCTTTTGGAAAACGGCGGATGGACAACGCTGTTCCATCTATGGCAATAGGTTTTAAGACAATATTTACCCGGGAGCCATCCGGCAGTCTGGTATCTACAATAGGATGTAATTCATTTACCATACGGTTACTGCCTCCTGCAATCTGCTGTATGACATCCTGAAGCTTTTCTTCTGATGTAAAGTGTTTCTCCCACTGATAAAGCCTCCCTGCCTTTTCATAAAAGATTCCTTTGGTCCCATTTACCATAATTTCTGTAATGTCAGCATCCTCAATAAGCTCCTGCAAAATATCCAGCCTCCGCAGGGAATGAAAGATTTCCCGAATCAGATTCTGCCGCATGGAAATACTCATAGGCATTCTATGGCTGTCTTCTTCCAAAGTCTTTTGCACCAGTTCTAAGATTTCTTCATCTTCCATGGTTCTTGAAATGTCCATCCGTTCCATTACCTGATGCTTCAAGCGTTCCTTTAAATTCTCCTTTGTCTCCATCTGAATGCCTTTCCCCCATACATCTTCTTATACATTTCCTTATCTACTTCTTTCCTAAGGCATTCCTTTTTCATTGCCTTCTTCTCTTTCTATTTCCTGCGCTATCCACTCTTTGAAATAGCCTGCTGCTGCAACCGGACTGCCGGAATTTTCATATCTTTCACCTGTCTGCAATCGTTCCGGAATCTTTATAATCTGAATCTTTCCTTTTACTTCCTGTGACATAAGCTGTTGCTCTACCGTATCCATTCCATATTCCTGCTTTAAAAATGCATACACCCTGTCACACTCTTCGATAATTCTTCCCGTATCAGCAAGCTCCGGCTGTATCTCTAATATCACATAATCAAAGGACAATTCCTGCCAGATAATTTCTAAAAGTCTGTGATAATCCTGTGCTTTTACTTCACCCAATAAAACTGCCTGTTCTACCGGAACCATAATGCCAAGTTCGCCCACAGTAGTAATTCCGCTCATCACGCTGGCACCCCCATTGGTACTTCCAAGCCGGAGAGATAGCAAAACATCGGATAAATTATGGCTTTCTTCCATTTCCGGCAGCTTCATGCCGCAATATCCTCTGGTATTAATGTATAAAACCTTTCCCTTCTCTGCCAAAACCTGTGCTACAGCCAGTCCTGCCAATAAAGACAGCCCGTCATACCAGGGTGACAGCAGTCCTATGGTACGACCCTTCCTGCTTCCCCGCAGACAGATTTCCGTTGGACGCTCCGCCAGTAATGCATACATTTCCTGCAGGATGACATTGGCAGACTGGTACTTATAAATATGCGGCAATGCTGCCTCTCTTGCTCCCAGCCGTTCTTCTGCCAGACATACCATTTCTTTCTTTAAAGGAAGGGTTTCTGCTTCTTTCAACAGCCCTGAATTAATCAGCCAGATATCTCTTTTTTCTTCATTTAAATCTGCCTCCACACTGTTCCAGTCTGTATATACTTCTGCCTTTGCCACATTTCCTGTCTCCAGAAGATATTCTGCCAGTTTATTTCCATAGGCACTGTCCGCATCGCAGATTGCAATTGATATCTGATTCATTACACCACCCCCAATGTCAGTAAATAGCCGCCCAGTACCGCCGGTGCCAGATGCATGCAGGAATCATCCATACCGGACTGCTCCCGATAAGGCACCCACTGTTTTCTCACCAGACTGCTCTGCATATAATTTCTAAAATACAGTATGCGCTGTAGTAATGTTCCCTGCCTTATCAGCCGGAACAATCCGTATACTGCTGCCAAACATAAGGAAAAAATAATTGTGTGAAGCACAATAGAATAATCTGTCATGCAGGAGAGTGCCATAAAAAGCTTAATGTCTCCAGCTCCCATTGCATGTATCAAGAATAATAAATAGAATAGAATCACGGGAATTAACATCATTACTGTTACCAGTAAGATTCCCTTTTCTCCTTCTCCCCGGATATGTGCTGCATATCCTGTCATCACCCCCATGCCCGTCAGCCAGTTCGGTATTTTTGACTTCCATAAGTCAAAGCAAACTGCCAGTCCAAGCATGATTATCACCAGTATTGTTATAATTCCTTCCCCCCTCGCTGTAATCGAATTATACGATGTACCCATGACCTTGTACATGTCGAATTGGGAAAGTTTTTTCTTTCGTCACATTCCACAAAATATTACATCAGACGATATGCCATAATTCCATAAAGCAGGGTAAATCCTCCTGCTCCCAGCAGTCCCACCGTTGTAAGGCTCCATGGATTCAGTCCCACCATAATATCTATGCCATTCTTCGAAAGCAGCTGGTTGCAAAAGACAATTGCCACCGCTCCTGCTGCCATCCGGACAACAAAATTTAAGACAAGATCTGCCCTTTGTTTTAAAATTCCGATAAACAAAACCAGCAGACAAATGCCTATAATCACCATAATTCCTGTTTCTTTACTCATTACACTGCTTAAAATCCTTTTCAAGTATCCATTTCCTTACCATTAACATATTTTTCTGCAAAAAAAAATATTCCTTTTTTTGTATAGATTGGATTTTTCTGATTATACTTAGTAAAAAGAGGATTTATTTTCCATAAAGAAAGTGGGGATCGTATTGTTTGGAATTGTAAAAAGCACACCTGCGCCGGATGCCGGCTACCGCTTACTTTTAGATGATTTAAACCGGACAAAGAATGACTTGGACTTTGCATATGCGAATTTTCAGAATGTTGTAGAACCGGATCTGATTGATGCCTATATTTATGAAGTAAATGCCATGCAGCTTAAATATAAATTTCTGCTGCGCCGCTTAAAACAAAAAACAGAGGATTCTTATGCGAAGAATCCTCTGGAAGTATCTGACTCCTGAAAATTTTCATTTAATTGTTCTTTTCCATACGTCATACCCGCATATACCTGCTGGGTATTGTGCATTAAGGGTTCTGAGGTATCCTGCTTTGCGACCTCGCAGAAGGCCTGATACAAACCGCTCAGAACTCTTTTTGCATGGGCAATGCCGTCACCGCTCTGCTGATACATACTGCGCATCAGCTCTCTTCTGCAATAGGAATAAAGCGGATAAAGCTGTAGGGAAAGTTCATATTGAAAATTCAATGCCGCCTGAAGTTCTCCAATCACTGCATCAGCTTTCCGGATGGCTTCTTTGTATACATCAAAATCTTTTTCCTTCAGATTTTTTTCTGCTTCATCAAGATAAGAAAAGCAGATATCATATAAGACCACTACCAGTTCACTGCGGTTACTCTGGGTAATCCTTCTGGTAAAGTCCTGCTTCGTTCTACTATCCATGACAGTCTCCTTTGATTACTGAAGTAACTGTAATACCTGCTGTGGAATGTCATTTGCCTGGGACAATACGGAAATTGCTGCCTGGGACAATACGTTCTGCTGTGTATAATTGGTCATTTCCTCTGCCATATCTACATCTGAAATACGGGAAAGTGCAGATGTCATATCCTCGCTGGTCTCATCAAGACTTCCTACAGTAGAATCCAGACGGTTCTCACAGGCTCCGATGGCAGAACGTACGGAAGATACTCTTGCCAGTGCATTATCTAATGCAACGATTGCCCGATCTGCTCCGGTTACAGTTGTTACATCTAAATCATCCAGATATAAGGTCTCGGTATCAATCTCCGGAATATCTACTTTAATGGTCTGGTTTTCATTGGCTCCTACCTGAAGATCCATGGTTCCAATGTCGGTCACTTCTAATTTAGCAGTGCTTCCTGCGGCAAGTCCGCTCTTGGTAAGAAAAGACATTTCAAATCCATCACGGTCTGTAATAGTTACTTTATTGCCATCGACTGCGGCAGTTGCAGTGGTTGAAAATCCGCTTCCTGCGGCATGAATATCTACCTCAGCATTGGTTCCGTAAGATACTGCCGGTGTCATGGAATTAAATCCAAGCTGTGCTGCCAACGCAGCATCGCTGATTGTGATTTCTACTTTGCCTGTCTCGCCATATGCAGTGGATTCAAAGGAAAGCTTACCGCCATCTGCTTTTACGGTAGTCTCGCCTAACTCACCGGCTGTCCTGATTTTCTCAAAGACCTGCTCGTAGGTATCGGTTGCTTCTATTTCTACGGATGAACTGTTAATTTTCATTTTACCGGACGCTCCGATTGTTGCTGTCATATCATTAAATGCAACGGTATCTGCATCCTTCTTTGCAGTCTCAGCTGCCTGATTGATGGTTACGGTATAATCTGCTGCGGTTACATTACTGGATACTGCCATTCTTGTAGCGTTGGTTCCATATACTCTTCGCTGGATGCTGCCATCCAGTAAGGATTTAGTATTGAACTCGGTATCCTTGCTGACACGGTTAATTTCTTTCTTTAATTCTTCTACTTCCTGCTGAATTGCTTTCTTATCATCCGGTGTATTGGAATCACTGGCTGCCTGTACAGAAAGCTCACGCATTCTCTGTATCAGGGAAGTCACTTCATTTAAGGCTCCATCGGTTGTCTGTAATACGGAAATACCATCAGACGCATTCTGGGATGCCTGGTCAAGTCCTTCAATCTGTAAATTTAATTTATTGGAAATTGCCATACCTGCCGGATTATCTTTGGAATGATTAATCTTTAATCCGGAGGACAGACGCTCCATTGCCTCGGTTACTTTATTTTCTGTACGCAATAACTGTTTATTTGTAATTACCGCTGACATGTTATGGTTTACTTTCATTTATCTTAATTCCTTTCTTCCATTCATGCCCGCATCCTTGCGGTCTATCGACGTTCCATGTCTTATGTATTCTATATCGGACTACCTTTCTAAGGACTTAACCGCTTTTAGGAAACTTTCTGCCATTCCATAAAGTGTCTTTGTCTGAATTTCCGTATCTGAAGAATTCTTTTCTTCCGTCTTGTCTGTATTTTCAGAAGAAACTTCTGTGCTGTGATGGATTCCATCCTTCTTTATTTCCCCGGTCATATAGCTGATGCTGACTTCCTGTCCCGGCTCCTGTGCAAAAAGATTTTCCCACTCTTTCGCATGGCTTTCAAATAATGCCGTTGTCTCTTTGGATTCTGCTGCAATATAACCGGAAATCTTTTCCTTGCCGGCACGAAGCTGCGCTGCCACTCTTCCTAACCGGTCTGTCTCAAAAACAACATCCACCAGACCTTTCTTTTCTTCACCACGGACAATCTTAAGTGAAACGTTACAAGTCTCGCCCTGTACCAGCACCGGAACTGCATATTCTTCTTTCTTTGCTGCCGCACTTCCCAATGCAATCTGGGTATGCATCATTTTCAGCTCCTGCAAATCAAGGCTTGTAAGATTATCCTCCGACATCATCATGGTCTTCATGACATTCTCAGCGGTATCTGCCAGCTTCCGCTGAGCCTCTGCCATTTCCTTCGGTGTCTTAACTGCCTCTGCAAAATCAGAAAATATTTTTTCTTTGATATTTTCCAGTTCCTCTGACAGATTTTCGCTCCGGTCTGCCATCTTAAACAGACGGTTAAATACCTGATTCCGGTTATTCATATAATCTGCTGCTGCAAGCACCCGGTTGACGGTTGCCGGCATATCAAGCTGTTCTAACCACTCATAGACTTCCTGTGGTGCCGCTGCTGCCTGGGACAGCTCCTGTACCTGTTCCTTCCGGTAAGCTGCCTCTGTTTCTTCTTTCTGCTCCACTTCTTTCATGGCATCTGCAAGTTCTTCCGGTGTCATGGAAAGCCATTTTTCATCTTCCATAAAAGGTGCAATCTTCTCCGGTACCAGCCCATCTTTCACATCAGAAAGCTTATTCTTCTGGTACGCTCCCTCAATCTGTTCCGTAATGGAAATGCCGGCTCCTTCTTTGGTCTGTACGCCTCCAAAATCATCATCTACCTGATAATCCATAGCACCATGCTTTGCGGAACGAACCTGGGTCAGAAGTCCACGCAATGTAATATCTCCGCCCTGCTGCAGCAAGGCTCCGATTGCTGCGCCGTCTGTCTTTTCTACCTGACGGATCAGCCGGTATACACCGATATAAGCACTTCGTTCTTCTTCGCTGATTTCCTTATTCTGCTCTAATTTATAAAGGTATTTACTGAATTTTTCCTCTTCGGTAATGCCCTGTTCTTCCTGAATCTGCTCAGATACGGTGTTTATCTCTTCAAAGCTCATATCCAGCGGATTCATGCCTTCTTTTATCATGGTACGAACAACTGCCGGTTTTAAATGGTCAAATGCCCGCTGCACTTCTTCATCCGCAGCTTTCATTTCCGCAATATTTTCCGGTGTCAGCTCCATCTGGTTATAAGCTAAGATTCTGACGGCACGCTGATTTCCATAGCTTGTTTCCAGGCCTAAATCCTTTAAAATATCATCCACATTGCGGAATGCCTTGGAAATGGAATCTCCCATGTCCTGACGTGGTGCTGTCATCATGGTCTCATATCGTTCCCCTGCCTTTTCAAAGGTATCCTTTAAGGCAGCTCCGTCTTCATAAAGACTCTGCAATGTTGTTTCATCTACCGGATGGATTCCTAGGGCATATGCCGGCATCGCTTTTAATGCTTCAGATGTGTCCATGACATTCCGGAACAATGCCACATCCGCTTCCTTTGGTGCAATGCCATCCCCGGAAAGGAGTCTGCTGTAATATTCATTTTCCTGTGTTTTCAGTTCTTCCACCAGCTGGGACAATTCCATGGTATCAATGGAAATTCCTTTTTTCAGTAAAGAAAGGTTCGCTTCACTGGTCATTTTCAGTCTGGTTTCCTCTAACTGTCTTCTTGCAGTCAGAAGGTCTAAGCCGCTTTTCGTATAAGCTGTTTTATCCGCTGCCGCTGAAACTTTTGTGTCCTTGTTCTTTATCTCATCCGCAGCTTTTTTCAGATTCTCAATAGTAAGCGGTTCTCCGGAATTTACCACATAGGCAAGTTCCTCATCCGTTACATTGGTAATGACGTCCAATGCATCCTGTGCCTGATCCTTGAAATCATTTCCGGAAAGTACGACATCCTGCGGACGGATTCCATCGGAAATTGCCTCTGCCGATACCACTACAATTTCTTCCTCACCAAGCGGAAGCTGTAACTGCTGCAATGTGGATAACTTCTCTAAATTCTCTGCAGTCAGTGGAATACCATTTTCAATGAGCCATCTGCCATCTGCCATATTCTGCTCATTGACATCCATACCGCTTTCGGATATTACGGCTTCTATCTGTTGCTTTAACGCATCATAATCAAGGTCTGTCATCTGCTGCATTCCGGCATAGGTTGCACTCCCGGAAAATTCTGCTTTATATAAATTTGCAGTGGTAACCGGCAGCTCATTATCCAGCATATATTTCATGCTTCCTTCATCCGGTGTATGAAGTTCTTCCATCATATTGGCAGTCTCTATAATATCTTTTACATTATTCTCAGTCACCGGAATATTGACAGTATTAAGAGCTGACTCAATATGCTTTGCCATTGCAGTACTTCCTGCCATTGCTTCAATCTGGGCATCACTGAGTCCGTCCCCGAAATAGCTGATGTCCTCTCCTGATTTTGCCAGCCGCATCTTCATCTTATCGGTCTCGGTTACTACCGTTGGAATCTCCGTATCCGTCAGGGAAAATCCATCTTCTTCCATTGTCTTTGCGTCTTTTCCCGTAGTATGGTCTGATGCAAAAAGCATCTCATTTTTCATCTGGGTTGCGTCCAGATTAGATGCCTGCTCCCGAATCTCCTCTAAGGCATTTTCCTCTTTTTCCGGCTTGCCATAAGTCGGCTGCTCTAACAGACGGTCTGCCTTTCTGTCTTTTTCTATTCTTACGATGGATGCATCCTTCTTCGCAGCTGCCACATTTTCCTGTCTGGCATTTCCTGTCACTACTACATTGGCATCCATTTTCTGATTCTGTTCTATCCGCATGAAATTCCTCCATTTTCACGGTCTTATCAAATGTCCTGCTATTTTATTATGTCGGCTGATTGAGTGAAAAACTTAAGTAGGCAGCGAAAAACCAGATAGCCATTTTCTTATGAAAGAAAGAACTATCTGGTTTTATACACTTTTGATTTTATTACTATTTTTCTATAAATTACTTTTGATTTACAGCTCTTCCGGCTTTGTCAAATCCGAAAGACTCATCTCCTGAGATGGCTTCTCCGCTCAGTGTAAGCGTTCCGTCATCGGAACTGTATGTTCCAACCTCTATCGTAATGGAATCATCACTGACGCTACTGACCTCGCCATATAAGGTATCGCTTTCCTCTGCCTCCGTAGAAACCTCCGTGTCGGTTGCTGTATTGTTTCCGCATCCGCTTAAAGTTGAAAAACTAAGTACAAGTCCTAACATTATAATATGTGAAGTTTCTATGTTTTTTAATTACAAATTTCCAATCTTAAAATTCTATGATTACAGTCTCGTTCTGTACTGCATCCATTCCGGTATGAATCTTCATATCCGGGTACTCATCTCCGTTGGTAAATACCAGAATGCAGGTTTTCTCATATCCCTGGGCTTTGATTTCTTCCGGGTTAAATTCTAAGAGCTTGTCTCCCGCTTTTACTTTCTGTCCCTGCCTTACAAAGTAGCGGAAGCCATCTCCCTGCATATTTACGGTATCGATTCCTTCATGAATCAGGAGTTCTGCTCCGTTTGATAAGGTTAATCCAACCGCATGTTTCGAATCATCCATTAATAAAGATACTGTTGCGGCACACGGAGCAGTAACGATATTTCCTTCCGGCTCAATTGCCAGTCCATCACCTAACGCCTTTGAGGAAAATACCTCATCCTTTACTTCTTCAATCGGAATTACTTTTCCCGACAGATATGCTTTCAGAACCGGTGTCTGGTTCTCTTCTGCAGAATTTTCTTTATTTTTAAAAATGGAAAACATCTCTATTTCCCGCCTTTCTTTTCTTTTTTCACTTCTATGCTGCCAAGCCTGGTTGGTTTACATAACTATAGACAACATCCTCGTCTTTCTACTGCTCTTTGCTTTCTTTTATGAAATACGCCTTTTCCTTTGTCTCCTTTTCATTGCTTTCATAATCAAGCTGATACAAAAATGAAAACATGCAATCCAATATAAAATGGAATGCGCTATATACCGCAAACGTATCTATTTTCTCTTCATAAGAGCCCTGCTCCTGAATATCCACCAGAATGACTTCCTGACACATTTTCGCCACGGAGCTGTCTGGAGTTGCCGTAATTCCTATGCAGTACCGTTTATTCTTTTTCAAAAGTTTTAAGCTTTCTACCACATCCCGGTTTTCGCCGGACTGGGAAATTGCAAGATTGACGGTGTGCTCCGTTGCCGTCAGTGCATAACCCGGCAGAAAACAGGAACTCATCGTCAAGTTTACTATTTTACCAAAACGCAGCATTTTCTGTTGAAATTCCAGTGCTACTGTGGCAGAGGTTCCGACACTGAAAACATTAATCATATCGGCTCTGCTCATCCGCTGTACAATGCGGTGCAGCTGGTTATAATCAAATCCAGACACTGTTTTTCTTATAGTCTCATTATTTAATTTTGCAAGTTTCCTTACTATCTGTTCAAAAGAGTCATTCCCCGAAAAAGGATAGTTTGCATCTACTACGCCCTGATTTGCAAATACTTCATATTCTGAATAAAACAAAATCTGAAATTTTTTATATCCATCCAGTCCCAGCTTTCTACAAAATCTTGTAATAGTAGACGGCGACGAAAAAGTCGCACGCGCCAAGGACTGAATGGACATATTTTTTACATCAAACCCATTTTTCATCAAATAAGCTGCAATACTTTTTTCAACATCTGTAAAGTCTGCCTGCTTCATCAGTTTTTCTATAATCATAGCACTTCCCTTTCTTCCGGCAGCTTTTGCCAAATAATTTTACATTTATTTTAGCAGAGAATCCACCGTAAAAAAAGGGAAGATATTGTAAATTACCAGAAATATGCTTTGCGGGTTCCCCGCATCAATTATATTCTAGTCATATTCTTTTACTTTACCGCTCTTAAGCAGGAATGCTGTGATTCCGAATCCTAAAACGATAGATACGATAATTCCTACGCAGTACATTGGGAAGTTGACACATCCAAACCATCCACTGAAAGCAAGCAGTCCTGAGAAGGAGAAGTTTGTTGCTGCAACACCGCCGATTCCAAGAACTAATCCTGCTGCTGCACCGGAAACAATCATTGTTCCAAGCAACCATTTGCTTCTTAAAATGATACCGTAAAGTCCAGGCTCTGTAATACCGCAAAGTGCATTGGTAAATGCTGCTGAACCTGCAGTTGTCTTGTCTCCTGCATTTTTTGCAAATACTGCTACTGCAAGGCAGATTCCAAGTGCTGCGTAGTTACCCATTCCACCTGCTGCCAGCGCCGGCTCAAAGCCCTGCTCTGCCATAATTCCAAGAAGAATCGGAGTAACTGCCCAGTGCATACCAAGAAGAATTACCAAGGAGAATAATCCACCAAATACAATGCCTACAAGAATCTTGCTTGCGCTTACTACACCGTATACGGCATTTATTCCGTTTGCAACAAGTCCGCCCAGTGGTCCAAATACAAGAATGCTAAGTGGAACAAATACAATCAAACATAAGAATGGAACAAGGATAAACTGCACTACCTGTGGCAAAATCTTTTTCAGCCATTTTTCAAAATAACTCATGCAGAATACTGCCAGTAAAATCGGGATAAAAGAACCGCTGAAATTATATGCGGTAAAGTTAATTCCCAATAAGGAAGCTTTCTCACCGGTTACCAGAAGGTCTGCTACGCCAGGATACATAATGGATGCACCCAGTGTTACGGCTACATATGGATTACATTTAAAATGCTTTCCTGCTGTAAATGCCAACAGAATCGGGAAGAAATAAATCAGCGAATAAAAAATAGAATAAAAGGTCTGGTAAGTAAGACCTGTGCTGTCTACTACGCCAAGGTTTGCCAGTAATCCAATTAATCCGGATGCGATACCACCGGTTGCCAGAATCGGAATATACGGTGCATATACATCGGACATCATTTTTGTAAATCTGTCTAAAAGTCCGACTTTCTTCTTCCCGTCATCCACAGCTTCTGCTGGATTTTCTGCTTTTAATTTGGATTTCAGTGCCGGAACTTCTGCAAGCTGTGCATAAACATCACCTACATTTGGTCCGATTAATACCTGATAATATCCGGAGCCGATTAAGGTTCCCAGTACACCTTTTACTTTCTTTAAGGAAGCCTGATCAAATTTTGCTCCATCCTTTAATGTAAAACGGAGTCTTGTTGCACAGTGAATACAACTTTCAATATTATCTGTGCCACCCACGCCGGCGATAACCGCCTGAATTAATTCTGAGTAGTCTTTCATTCGTATTACCCCTTTCTTTTGTGTAATTCACATTTTTCTTATATATTTAATCCTGCTACAAACCCTTCAAAATTTGCATTCATAATGTTCGATGGACTGATACAGTCCCCAATTGCTATGGTATCTTTACAGATTCCGTAAAATGCTTCTACAAGCTTTTTCTGTGCCGAAAGTCCGGTAGAAAGAATCAGGTTGTCATAGGAAATACTCTTCTCTTCTCCCTTTTCATCCTTATAAACAACAACATCCTCTTCGATTCTGCTGCAACCGCATTTTAACAGGCTGTGAAGATTCTCATACTGCAAAAACTTCTGACGTAATGCTTCCCGGTATAAAGAGTTGGCATTTGCTGCCAGTGTATCGGTCAGTTCCAGAATGGAAACATTCTTTCCCTGCTCGGCAAGTTCCAATCCTATCTCGCATCCAATACTTCCTCCACCGAGGATTACAATATCCTGTCCCAGCTGTTCCGGATATGCAATTGCTTTTGTTGCAAGCTGTACCTTGGAACCGTCAATTCCCGGAATCGGAAGAATCCTCTCTACGGCACCAAGGGCAACTATCAATGAATCCGGCTGAAGCTCTTTTATGAACTCCGGTGTTGCTTCTGTGTTCAGACGAACCTCTACCTTTCTTTTTGCCATCTGCGTCCGGTAATAATTTAAAAGCCGCTTAACTTCTTCCTTGTGTGCTTCTTTTTCAATGAAGCGAAGCATGCCGCCCAGTTCACTTTCTTTTTCCAGCAATGTCACCTGATGTCCCCGGTCATATGCTGTCATGGCAGCTTTCATGCCTGCCGGACCTCCGCCAACGATTACCACATGCTTTTTCTCTTTTGCTTCCGGCAAATCCAGTCCCGATGGAATAAATTCCTCATTGTGATATCTTGGATTTACCGAGCAGCCTACATTCCAGTGGTCTGTGGAAATGTGATAGCAGTTGGAGCATCTGAGACACGGAACAATGTCTTCCGGATGCCCCTCCAGTGCTTTCTTCGGCCAGTTCGGGTCTGCCAGAAGTGTTCTTCCAAATGCCACCATATCCACGTAGCCCTTTGCAATAATTTCATCTGCCATTTCCGGCGTCATAACGGCGCTGACCACAGAAACCGGAATCTTAAGCTCCTGCTTTGCAATTTTTGCCCATTTGAGATTCGGCATTTCTTCTTCCAGATTGGTTGTGATGCAATGCACATTTGCTTCAAACACTTTATCAATTCCAGATGAAATCTGAACGGTATCCACATACTGCTCTGCCTGCTTCAGGAAGTACATCACATCCTCAAAGCTTATGGAATCTTCAATCCATTCATAGGCACTGACACGCATATCAATCGGATAATCTTTTCCAACTGCTTTCCGGACGGTTTCTAATATCCGAAGTGGAAAACGGCTGCGGTTTTCGATGCTTCCACCGTAGGAATCTGTCCGGTGATTGTAATGTGGGGAAAGGAACTGTGCCGGAAGCCAGCCATGTCCGAAGTGAAGAAAAATGGAATCGAAACCAATTTTTCTTGCACTTGCTGCGGTCTCGGCATACCACTGCAGTGTCTCTTCCATCAACGCTTCATCCATTTCCTTTACTTCCACTCCATCCGGGCGGATAAATCCAGACGGTCCTTTCGCATAATCCACCGTTCTTGCATCCTGTCCGGCATGAAAGATTTCGATAGAAGCTTTCGCTCCGCCTTTGTGAATCTTAAGCACTTTCTTTCTGGTTGCTTCTCTTTCATACTTGGCAAATGGATACGGTTCTTCCGGACTTGCAAAACTGGAACGTCCAGGTTCTACTATTGCATGTCCCGCAATTACAAGTGCTGCACCGCCCAATGCTTTTTCTTCAAAATCATCACCTGTCGGTGTTGCCACAATTCTATTTTTTAATATCATTCCATTAATAGAAATTGGCTGAAATAAATGATTATACACGTTCTTCTCCTTTCTGCTGTATTTTATTTACCTTCATCTTAAGGCACTTAAACCGCAGAAACAAGCCACTGAAAACAACTGGAAAATATTTTTCACAATCTGTATTTTTTCATCATTTATTTATGAAATTTATTATCTTTTTATAATTTTTGGCTTCACTTTTTGCTTTTTTTGTCTATTTTTATCTACAAAATCTGTCACCGGCAGCTTCTTACGAATGCATGGCATGAATAAAGAATGTGCCTCGGCACATTCTCGCGCCTGCGGCGGTCGCTTGCGACTTCTACCTTATACGCCGCAGTGCGCATCCTTGCGGAGCGTTTTTTACTTTACAGGAAAGCAATTTCCTGTAAAGCAAAAAAGCACGTTAACCAATTCGGTTAACGTGCTGCTTTGTCTTGTGATTTTCTGTCCTCTACATTACCCGGAACACTGCGACACCAAACGGCGGCAGTGGATAGGAAATGGAATATTCTCTTCCATCGCATTCCGACTTCACAGCCTTATAGCTTGCCGGTCTGCTCTTATCTGCTTCTGTACCGCCGAAACGGGCTTCGTTGCTGTTTAACAGCAGATGGTAAGTGCCTTTCTTTGGTACACCCACACGGTAATCATCTCTGGCTACCGGTGTCATGTTGCAGACAAAGAGAAGTGAGTTCTTGCCATTCTTGCTCTTGCGGACAAAGCTGTAGATGCTTCGGTCTGCATCATCCGCATTTATCCATTCAAATCCGTTCCAGTCACTGTCCTGCTCATACATTGCCGGATATTTCCGGTAAATGTGAAGCAGTTCACGGAAGTATTCATTTAACTGTCTGTGACGTGGTTCTTCCATAAGATACCAGTCTAACTCACGCTCTTCGCTCCACTCACGAAGCTGTCCGAAATCCTGTCCCATAAAGAGAAGCTTCTTGCCCGGATGTCCCATCATAAAGGAGTATGCGCTCTTTAAATTGCGGAACTTGTCTTCCTCATCACCCGGCATCTTCTCCCACATGGATTTCTTCAGATGCACCACTTCATCATGAGACAGCACCAGAATGTATTTTTCAGAGTTGTTATAACTCATGGCGAAAGTCATCTTGTGATGATTATTTTTGCGGAAATACGGGTCTAAGGACATATAATCCAAGAAATCATGCATCCATCCCATATTCCATTTGTATGTGAAATTCAATCCGCCCTTGTCTGCCGGTCCGGTTACCATCGGCCATGCGGTAGATTCCTCTGCAATCATGACAGTACCGTGATTTCTTCCAGTGATTAAGGTATTGATATGGCGGAAGAATTCGATGGCTTCTAAGTTCTTGTTCTCGCCATATTTATTGGCAATCCACTGTCCTTCCTTCTTGCCATAGTCAAGATATAACATGG
This sequence comes from Roseburia amylophila, assembly GCF_025567465.1. Classification (NCBI taxonomy): domain Bacteria; kingdom Bacillati; phylum Bacillota; class Clostridia; order Lachnospirales; family Lachnospiraceae; genus Roseburia; species Roseburia amylophila. The sequence continues at coordinate 64,269 of NZ_JAOQKI010000010.1, read as the reverse complement.
ATGCCACCGCATCTACACGGAGTCCGTCAATGTGATAATGTTCAATCCACATTAAGGCACTTCCGATTAAGAAGTTCTTTACTTCTGATTTGCCATAATCAAAAATTTTGGTACCCCACTCTGGATGTTCACCCATCCGCGGGTCGGCATATTCATATAACGGGCAGCCATCAAAGTCAGCCAGTCCATGGGCATCCTTCGGGAAATGTGCCGGTACCCAGTCTAAGATAACGCCGATGCCGTGCTTATGCAGGTAGTTTACCAGATAAACAAAATCCTCCGGCGTTCCATACCGTGAAGTCGGTGCATAGTAGCCGGTTACCTGATAACCCCAGGAACCATCGTATGGGTATTCGGAAATTCCCATTAATTCTACATGAGAATATCCCATGCCTTTAACATACTTCGTCAGTGCCGCTGCCATTTCACGATAGGAATAATATCCATCATCCTCTCTTCCCGGATGGCGCATCCAGGAACCCGGATGTACCTCATAAATTGCCATTGGCTCTGCATAAACATCTTCTGTCTGTTTCCGTTTGTCCATCCACTTATCGTCAGTCCATTTGAAATGCTCAATGTCTGCAATACGGGATGCTGTTCCCGGACGTACCTCTGCATAGTTGGCATATGGATCTGCTTTATACAATTTCCGGCCATCTGGTGTGATAATCAGATATTTGTATAAGTCTCCCAGTTCTGCCTTTGGAATAAATGCTTCAAAAATTCCAATTCCCGCCGGTTCTAACCGCCGCATCGGATTTGCTGTTTCATTCCAGTCATTAAAGGTTCCAATGACATAGACTTCTGCAGCATGTGGTGCCCAGACATCGAAAAGAATCCCCTTTTTCTTCCTTATCTCTGCCGGATGAGCTCCCAGTTTCTTGTAAATATCATAGTGTGTTGCCTGGCCAAATAAATACATGTCCAGTTCTGTGAAGTTCCCCATTTATACTACACCTCGTTTCTTTCTTTCCTATTCTTCGAAATCCTTTTCATGGAGAATGACGTAATCATCATCCTTGTATTTCTTTGAAAAAAATACTTTCTTAATGCTGAATTTCTCGGAATTGGCAATTGCTTCGTCCACGATTTCTTTCACCTCGGTCAGCGTGGTCGCTCTGTCTAAGCGTTGAATGTTACTAATTCTGTTGTATAGAGCAAGAACCGCCATCTCATCTATTTCATAGGTCAGTTCGTGGGCATACGATTTTGCAAAGGATACCAGCTCGTCACTGGTAAATATCGGAAGCGTAATCTTCTCGGTAAATCGTCTGGCAAAGGACTCATCTCTTCCCATTGCTTTGGTGATTCCCTCTCTGGTATCTTCTGCGATTACAAGGATTCCGGTGTCATCTGCTTCTAATGCCAGTGATAATTTCACGGCTGTTTCCCGGCTGATTCCTCCGATTTTTTCTATAATAAGACATCCACCGGCAACTTTCTTTAAAAGCTCCGGGATATTTTTCTGATTTAATGAAACGGCATCTATCTTTCCGACACGCTTGCCCGGCTTTCCGATTTCATTCTGGATTGCCTTCACCAGTGCGGTGGCAAGTACCGTCTTACCGCTTCCTCTTGCTCCCTGAATCAGGATGTTGCCACCTTTGATTCCCTTTTCTAAATGTTCAATGGATCCTTCCATTGCCTGACAAATCTGCGGCTCCATTCCGGATACCGGAACAAAATAAGTAAAGATAGCTTTCTGCTCCTTGGAAAGATGGGTAATCGGTTTTCTCTCTCCGATGTTATCCTCATCTGAATCCGGCTCTGCAATCTCCGGAAGTTTCTCCTCCGGCTTTGCATCCTCTGTCTCAGCTTCCGGTTCTAACTGTATCTTCGGTAAGACTTCTTCTGCAGCATCGGATACTTCCTCTGCTTCTGTTGCTGCCACTTCTTCTGCTATATCGTCCGGCAGTGCAATCTCTGGGAGTTCTTCTTCCGGAGAAAGTTCTGTCATTTCTTCTGTGCCAGCCGGCTCTTCTTCATCGGCAGCTGCAATACCTTCTCCTTCCGGAATTTCCATCGCATCTGCTGCACCTGCAGCCGCCTCTCCGTTCTGTCCCGGTACACCGGCAGCTAGGAATTCATCGATTTTCGCATTTGCCTGACTGATGGAATCAATCTGCTGCTGCAAAATATCATTCATATTGGCAACAAGCTGTCCGGCTTCTTCCTCCGGCAGCTTGCCTAAGTATTCTTTTTCTAATAATTCTTTGGAGGTAAGTCCTGCATCCAGCTGCGGAATTACATCTGCAAGACGCTCCATGATATCTCCGGCTTCTGCTAATGCCTTTGCCTTGGCAGATTCTAACTTCTGCTGCTCCGCTTCCTGTAATGCTTTCTCTGCGGCACGCTTGGTCTTCTCCCACTCCTCTAAAATATCCTGTATGCTCATCTGTCCGGTAATCTGTGCTTCTAATGCACTCTTCTCCGGGACTACCATACGCATCTGACCATCATAATCTTCGCCTAACATCTCCTGGAAATTAATTTTCAGGGAGCCGTCGATTTCTTCATCGGTTGGGATATCTGCAAAACGCTCCTTCTGTGCTTCTTCATCCTGCGGAAGCTGCAGATACGGAATCTCTTCTACAATTTTCTTGATGCCCTGCATGGTATCTGCCACTTCTTCCTTCTCTGTGGCATTCATAATCTGCTGCATGCTGCGGGCTAATTCTTCCTGCAGGTTTACCGTATTGAACTTCTCTGCATTGGTGGTTACCGGTTTAATCTGTACCGGCTCCTTGATAATCTCACCGGATTCCAGATAATCCTCCGGCCGCACTTCCACGATTCCGTCCTTACGCTGTTTAAACTGGCGGTACTTGTCCTCCTGTGCCCGGTTTAATGGCTGATAAAGCATCTTTAATTCCAGTGCTTTCTCTACATATGGACCATCACCAAACCAGAGAATCAGTTCATCACAGGCATTGATACATTCTTCGCTGCGTCCTGCCTGATGATATAAATATGCCAATTCAAATGCCCATTTCTCGGTATATTCCTGTTCCTTTAATTCTTCGAGAATCTGAATTAAAACATCCAGTCCTGCACCCTTTGCTTTATTCATCTCATAACGGAGAATATATTTCAAATTATCATGGGGTGCAATCTCTACAAACTCATCATAATATTCCTGTGCTTCATCAAATTCCTTGGTTTTAATGGCAATCTCTGCCAGCTTATAGATAATCATTCGTCCGATCGGAGAACGGTCATATGCCATCAGAAGGATCTCTTTTGCTTCATCATAACGACCAATCTGTGCATAAATATCTCCGGCTTTCATCAGTGCGTTAACATTACGGACCTTTCGCCAGTTGATACTGTCAGCAATTTCAGCAGCTTCTGTATACTGCTTCTTCGCCATCAGATTTTTTATTTCATCTAGTTTTAATTTGTATTCATATTTATCCAAAATATGTCACCTCAATATCTATTTCAAGTAAACTTAAATTCATCTTTTTTCGTCAGGGTATACTGACCCCAATTATTGTTTTAAGTGTACCATAAGGGGTGCCTTCTGTCAAAAATAATCGAACCGGCACGACGGACTTTTTCATGTTAAAAAAAGAATGTGCCTTGGCACATTCTCGCGCCTGCGGCGGTCGCTTGCGACATCTACCTTATACGCCGCAGTGCGCATCCCTGCGGAGCGTTTTTTACTTTACAGGAAAGCAATTTCCTGTAAAGTAAAAAATCCGAAGAATCATAACATTTTATCTGCTATGATTCTCCGGATTATTTATTTCTTTACCAGAATTTACTTTTTCTCTTTTTTCTTTATGGATGGAATATGAAGTTCCTTTTTCTCAGAGGCTTCCTCTACCGGTTCCTCCAAAAGTACGATTTCATTGGTCTTTTCATCGACTTTTTCCAGGCGAATATATTCGTCCGTATCCTCCGGCAGCTTTCGCTTCCGCAGACAGTAATCCACGGTCTTATCGATAATATAATAGATGACTGCGAAGGTCGGAACACCAAGAATCATTCCGCCGATTCCAAAGAGTCCGCCGCCTACCATGATGGCAAATACCACCCAGAAGGAATTCAGTCCGGTGGAATCTCCTAAAATCTTCGGTCCGATAATATTTCCATCTACCTGCTGCAAAATAAATATAAATATCAGGAAATAGATTCCCTTAATCGGATCTGCCAGTGCGATGATAATAACACTCGGTATTGCTCCGATAAAAGGGCCAAAAAACGGAATAATGTTGGTCAATCCCACGAATACGGAAACCAGCAGGGTATATGGCATCTTCATAATCAGAAGACAGATATAACACAATACACCGATAATGGCGGAATCCAATAATTTACCGGAAATAAATCCACCGAATATTTCATTACTCTTCCGGAATGTGTCAATAATTACATTGCCCCGCACCGGTTTGAAAATGGCATATACAATCTTTTTGGACTGACCGATAAATTTCTCCTTCGTCATCAGCACATAAACGGATACGATAAGTCCGATGATTGCATTCATCAGCACCTTAACCATATTGATTACACCACTGGTAATAGATGTAATGTAGGTCTGGATGTTTGGCAGGAAAGACTCCTTTACCCAGTTTTCAAGGTACGTTACCATATCCATCATGTTCGTTTCTAAGGACTGTATGATTTCATTATCTGAATTTGTCAGTCCATTGAACCAGTCAATAAATGAATCCACCTGCTTTGGCAGGAAATTTACCATTCCAGAAATACTACTGATTAACTGCGGAATCATCATGGCAAACAACAGGATTACAATTAATACAAAGACAACTACCGCTCCACCGGTTGCAATACTCCTTGCAATCTTCCTGCACTTCTTCTCTTTCTGCACTCTTGGTTCTAAGAAATGCAGCAAATGCTTTTCAAAGAATTTCATAATTGGATTAATGAGGTATGCAATCACAAGTCCGAAGGTAATCGGCTGTAATACCTTCATTATGGTGTCCCAGCCTTTTGAGACACCATTGTACCGGTATATCATAAAGAAAAACATTGTGCAGCAGCAGAACAGTACAAATACCAGCACTGCAAGGCTGATGTACCAGCGCATCCCATGTTCTGTTTTCCCGCTCTTTTTCTTATCTTCTTCCATTCCGTTCTCCTTCTTTTTCCGGAATTTTATTTCCGGTTATAGTTAATGAGGCATCCTTTACGGATAATCTCTCTCTCCTCGTCAGTAAGGTCACCCAAGGTTAATGAGAACTCGGTTAACTGTCCGTCTTTTACGGCATACGCTTTTACTTCCGGAGCTTTCTCTTCTACTGCTTTGCGGATTTCCGGTACAAAGAGATAGTCTCCGTTGGCAAATGGCAGTTCTCCTTCTTTGATGATAAATGGAAGCATACCCCAGTTAATCAGGTTGGAACGATAACGCTTGGTTGCATATTCGTTGGCAATGTTTGCCCAGCCGCCTAATACTTTCTGGCAGGATGCTGCCTGCTCACGGGCAGAACCGTCGCCTGGTTTTACTGCAAAAATGGTACTTCCGATTCCGGTATTCTCTTCGTTGATATCCGGGAACTGTGTACGGATTGCATCTACAGCTGCCTTTAATTCCGGCAGCACTGCGTATGGCTCTTCGCCTGCTTCTCTTGCCGCTTCTGCCTTCTGTACTTCTTTCGCACGTCCAACGTATGCAGGGTCTTTTCTGGAAAGTGTGAACTCTGCCAGTCCCAGCGGATTAGAACGATAAGAAGATGTCTCTCCGGAAGGAATCAACTCATCGGTTGTAGTTACCGGATCATGAATCTCGGATACTACCTTTAAGATGAGGTTATCGGTTAATGCTACCATCTTCGGCCAGTCTTTAATGTTTGGTCCCATCTGGATTTCTACGGATGGATCTGCTACACCATGGCTGTCAAAGACACGGTTCTCATATATGGTCTTATCAAAGAAATATTTCGGCTTGCTGAAGTTTACATCCACATCAGTTGCTGCGGTTAAATATCCCTTGTTTGCTGCGGTTGCTGCAATAGAACGGGCATCCATCAATGCTACGGATGCAATCTGACCGTTCTGTACCTTGGAGCCTTCACGGTTCGGGAAGTTTCTGGTAGAATGCCGGATGGAGAATGCATTGTTAGCAGGTGTATCTCCTGCTCCGAAACATGGTCCGCAGAATGCAGTCTTAACGATTGCTCCTGTCTCCATTAATTTTGCTACAGCTCCGTTTTTCACCAGTTCCATGTAAATCGGGGTACTTGCCGGATATACGCTTAAGGTAAATTCATCCGGTCCGATGCTGCTTCCCGCTAAGATGTCTGCTGCATCACAGATATTTTCAAATCCACCACCGGCACAGCCTGCGATGATTCCCTGGTCTACATATAGTTTTCCATTGCGGACTTTATCCTTAAGATTTAAGTCTACTGCTCCATTGAAGCTTACCTGTGCTTTCTTCTCGCAGTCATCCAAGATGTCCATAAGGTTTGCATTCAGTTCTTCAATGGTATAGGTATTGCTTGGGTGGAATGGCATTGCAATCATTGGACGAATGGTGCTTAAGTCAATTTCAATCATGCCATCATAGTAAGCAACCTGTCCCGGATTTAATTCTTTGTATTCTTCTACTCTTCCGTGAATATCATAGAATTCTTTCACTTTCTCATCGGTTGCCCAGATAGAGGAAAGACAGGTAGTCTCTGTGGTCATTACATCTACGCCGATACGGTAATCTACGCTTAAGTTTGCAACACCAGGTCCTACGAATTCCATTACTTTATTCTTTACATAGCCATTGGCAAATACTTCACCGATGATTGCCAGTGCGATATCCTGCGGTCCAACGCCTTTTACCGGTTCTCCGGTTAAATATACGGCTACAACGCCCGGCATATTGATATCATAAGTCTGCTCTAAAAGCTGTTTTACAAGCTCCGGTCCACCTTCGCCCATTGCCATGGTTCCCAGTGCTCCGTAACGGGTATGGGAATCAGAACCAAGAATCATTTTTCCGCCGCCTGCAAGCATTTCACGGGCAAACTGGTGAATAACTGCCTGATGAGGTGGTACATAGATTCCGCCGTATTTCTTTGCACAGGTCAGTCCAAACATGTGGTCATCTTCGTTGATGGTTCCACCGACTGCACAAAGGCTGTTATGACAGTTGGTCAGTACATAAGGAATTGGAAACTTTTCCAGTCCGGATGCTCTGGCTGTCTGGATAATTCCAACATATGTAATGTCATGGGAAGTCAGCTTATCAAATTTGATTTTCAGCTTCTCCATGCTGCCAGATGTGTTGTGGTCCTTTAAAATACCGTATGCAATGGTATTTTTTGCTGCTTCTTCTTTGCTTACCGCAGTGCCTGTCATGGATGCAATAGCTGCGGATGCTTCGCTATTGTCTTCTACTACGGTACATCCGTTTACGAGATATGCCCCTGTCTCATGTAACTTCATGAATGTTTCCTCCTGTTTTCTGAACTGATTACTATTTTATACCTCTTCCTATATAGGAAGAAATCGGCGGGGAAAAAGCCACCGCCGATACTCTTTTTCTAATTCGTTATTATAAAGAAACGTCTGTTAAAAATCAACCCTTTTCAAGGATTCCCCATGGTTTGCAAGGTTCCTTATTATGCCAGCGGAAAGGTAATGGTAACAGAGAATAAATCACCGTCCAGAGTTACTTCAAAGGTTCCGCCCATAATCGTGGTAAGATTCTGGGCAATGGAAAGTCCCAGTCCGCTTCCTTCCGTGGTTCTGGATTCATCTCCTCTTGCAAAACGCTCTGTCAGCTCTGCCGCACTTCCATGCAGTGGCTGCTCGGAAATATTTTTAATAGAGAAGATTACCTTCTGCTCCGATGTCTCCATGGTCACATAGACTCTGGTATGTGCCATGGCATATTTTGCCACATTGTTATAAAGGTTTTCTACCACACGCCAGATTCGTCTGCCGTCTGCCATAATGACAACGGATTCCTTCGGCAGCTTTGTAATCGTGGTCAAATCCTTGGCTTCGAATTTCTCATTAAATTCACCTGCAGTCTGGTAAATCAGTTCCACAAAATTAATTCTTGTCATCTGAAGTGTAATATTTCCGGAGCTGATTCGCGATGCCTCTACCAGATCTTCTGTAAGCTGCCTTAACCGCTGGGATTTTTCTTCCAGTACATTCAGATAATTCTGCATCCGCTCACTTTCCGGCTTCTCCATTTTCATAAGGTTTACATAATTCAAAATAGAAGTCAGCGGTGTCTTGATATCATGGGATACATTGGTGATTAAGTCTGCCTTCATACGCTCGTTTTTGGTATTCTCTTCCACCACAAGATGCAGGCTGTCTCCAATGCTGTTTACTGCCTCTGCCAGCTTTCTGCTGTCGCTGTGAAGATGCTCTAACGAAATCTTATAGGATAAATCTCCTTCCGTAATCTGTCTGATTCCCTTCATGATTTCCTGTTTCTGTACTACATCCCGGAGATAGATTACACCGATAACAATAATCTGAAGTGCCAGAAGAATTCCACCTAACAAATGTCTTCTCGTAAAGAACTGATACGCCAAAAACAAAAATAACAACGCATTAAATACAAAGGTAACAATGACACGCACCGATGCTTTCCATGTTCCAAGTACTCGCAAAGTGCTGACATATACCCAGTTGGTAAAGCTGTATTCCCAGAACACGCCGGCTTTCATCCGCCGGATAACACTGGTATAGAAAATCTGGAACACGCCGTCATAGATAAAGGAAATCACGCCTACTACCACAAGCATTCCCGGAATATCCCACTCATAGGATGCCGCAGAAAAACTTAAAACCAATATCAGTACAGAAAATACAATAAATATCAAAAAGAAAAATTCTGTCTTAATATGGTCAATCCAGTTTAAATGAATCTTATCATCCTTATGATTACGTCCTGCTGCAAGAGTCAGATAAACCAGTGTTACAATCCAGCCCAAAAGACTTACCACAATGGTTACAATCGAAATCATGCCCCAGGGATGCAGCGTCATAAATTCCGATTTTGCTTTTGTAAATCCATCTTCATTTGGGAATGTGGTATCTACTGCCACCAGAAAGACTGCATTATTTCCTATGCCGGACATGGTTCCATCAATGTATTTGTAATAATAATCTTCCATTCCCTTTACATTGCTGCGGAATTTCAAATCTTTATCATTACAGTAGAGATAGCTTCCCTTTTCTTTTCCGTAATCCAAAAGGTTATGTGCCTTGTCTCCGAATACATAAGAGGTAATATCTTCTTCCGTATCCTCTAACATATTTGTGTAGATAACCTGCTCATTTTCAATAAAGACATAAGATAAATTCGTCTCAGAATCATCAAATTCATTCAGTGCTTTCCGGTAGGCAGTTTCTTCCTGTCCGATACGATCCAAGGTCTTTGCCAGTGCCTGATACAGCTCCTGTCCTTCCTCTTCCGTAAGCCTGCCCTCCTGTACACCCTGGGCAATGGAAATACCGCTCTGTGGCAGATATTTTTCCTCGATTTTATCGGAATACTGTACATAACCTTCCTTCGACCATGCCACCAGATCACTTAAGGTATAATTTTCAAACTGTGCCTTGTCATTTTCCCCGTCATATTCTTCTGTGTTGGAGATACTGCTGTCATCATACGTCCAGTATGCCGAAGCACCATTCCGCACCAGCGTCATGGTATAGCTTTCTTCTGCGTCGTTACGGATAATGCCGCTTCTTGCGTATTTGATAACATTGACCGGTTTCTCCGAATCGTATTCCCCGTTGGTCTCAAAATTTTTCCGGGTCATTAAGAAATTAGTCAGTTCCGTTACCTTCTGCTCATAGACATAGCTGTAGTAACTGGAATCCACATAGCTCTGATTCGTCAGATTATCCATGTCTATCATGTGCTTTCCGTTTAATGCCGCTACCATAAAGACGGACATCAGCAGCAGGACAGAAAACAATAACTGCAGGAGAATAATGGTATTTTTCCATACATTTCCATAGTGTCTGTTCTTCATATTTGCTTTCCTTCGTTAATTCTTCTCAACTTTATATCCAACGCCCCATACTACTTTTAAGTATCTTGGCTCTTTCGGATTAATTTCAATCTTTTCACGGATATGACGGATATGAACAGCAACGGTGTTATCTGCACCAATTGCATCTTCATTCCAGATATTTTCATAAATTTGTTCAATAGAAAATACTTTACCCTGATTCTTTACCAGAAGCAGAAGAATATTATATTCAATCGGAGTAAGCTTCACTAATTCACCATCTACGGTGACTTCTTTCAAATCATCATTAATCATAAGACCGCCAACCTGATATACAGTCTCATTGCTTTCGCTGACATTGCCAAGCTGGGTATAACGGCGAAGCTGTGATTTTACTCTTGCTACCAGTTCCAGCGGGTTAAAGGGCTTGGTCACATAATCATCAGCACCAATGTTAAGTCCTAAGATTTTATCAGAATCCTCGGATTTTGCTGATAAAATAATAATTGGAATGCTGCTTTCCTCCCGAATCTTTAAAGTTGCCCGAATACCATCCAGTTTCGGCATCATAACATCAATAATCAGAAGATGCACCTCATTTTTCTTAAGCATATCCAGTGCCTGTTCTCCGTCATATGCTTTCAAGACATGATAGCCTTCCTGTTGCAGGTAAATCTCGATTGCTTCTACAATTTCTTTATCATCATCACATACCAGTATATTCATTTCGTCCTCCTGTCCTCATGCTCTATCTTTACTGATTTTTGAATACTTCATACTGCGAACACATAAACTACCTCATAATTATCTATAGCGTATCAGATTTTTCTTAATAGGAAAAGCGTACTTTTCTTAAAAAACCTTTAAAATTGTGTTATACTATATTAAATTCGTATCTTTCATAGCATTTTGTTGTGAAAATATCTGTTTTATGATTGATTATTTTTGAAAGGATTGTTTATGAAGAAGCATTATACCTTTATTCCTTTAAAGGAAAAAGATTTATCCTCCTTCCGGAAAGCATTAATCAGCAGCCTGTGGTTCCGCCCCTGTGCCTGCCTGCTTGCCCTGATTGTCATTGGCATTATCGGTTACCGGAAGCTTGCGGTGCTCACCAGTGAGATGTATTTTCTCATTCTCTATGGAATTGCTGCCGGTTTCATTCTCTACCGCATGATACGAGAACTTGCCAATCTGCATCAGGTCAGCACCCTGCGTAAATCCAGCCTGCTTCCTTTTATTCATACTGCCAAAGAAGACGATACCTTCTATTCGGAGGAATTATCCGGCGGGTTTATTATCCAGACCGAGCCAATTAATCTGGTAGAGTTATCTACCAGCAAAGAAGTACTCGCTGAACTTGCCGCCAACTGCGAAACTCAGAATCCACTCTTTGCTTATCTGGAATCCTGCATCAACAGCGGTGATGAAAAATTAATAAACAAAGGCGTCATCTATATTGAGATTATTAAAAAACAATTGGAAAAAGGAAATGTGGATATTCTTGCCACATATGACAAATTAAAAAATTGCAGGGAGGAACTTCTCTAAAGTCCTTCCTGCAATTTGGTTTACGTAGTTCTATTTCTTTTTGTTATCTTTTTCTTTTGCTTTCCACTTGAAGTACTCTGCATCCAGATCCACCGTAACTTCCGGAATCTCTTTCTTTCCTTCGGCCGCATCTTCCTCCGGTTCTTCATCCTCTAAAGGAATTCCTGCTTTCTTAAAGTATTCCGGATTAATCCGGATTTCCGGCTTGATTGCCTGATATGAGGATTTCTTTTCTTCCCTCGGCTCTTTCTTCTCTTTTTCACGTTCCTTTTCCAGTTCGTGGTTACGTTCTTCGATTAATTTCAGATACTTTTCGGTATCTACCATATCCTGAAGCTGGCTCTTAAGCTCTGACTGGTTCTCCCTGATAACCACCTTCTGGGTCTTCATATCATCCTGGGCTTTCTTCAGAATATCCTGAAGGGCATCTGTTGTATCCTGCATAATATGCTGTACCCGCTGAAGGGCATCATCGGTATACAACACAGCGGCTGCATAGACATCTTCAGCATTCCGGCTTGCTTTAAAAATCATGGCATCGCCTTTTTTGCGTGCCTCCCGTTCTGCCTTGTCCCTGCTCTGCTGTGTCACTTCATATTCATCCATCATCTCGTAAATACAGGCATTCAGATGATTGAGATATTCAAACATTTTCTTCTTCTCAACAATAATCTTCTCACCTGTATTGTCATAAAGTTCACTTCTGGATATTAATACATGTATATCCCGTAATACCCTCTCCAGTTTGTCCTGTGTACTCATGATATTCTCCCTTCACCTTGGCTATATATAGCGTACAATGTCCGAGCCTGTCTCTGCAAGACCTAATTCCACTGGTTCTTCTCCCGCTGCTTCTAACAGTTCTACCACCCGGTCGGTATCTTCTTCTGCCACCAGTATCAGCATTCCGATTCCCATATTAAAAATATTTCTCATCTGCTCTTTGCTGATATTACCATCTTTATGCAGCATATCGTAAAGTGGTGGAATATCTTCTTCCCGCTGCTTTATCACTGCACCGGCAGCATTATGCATCAGAGTATGTACTGCCTTATCAATACCTCCATGAGCCACCTGTACGCAGGATTTAATTTCTATCTCACTCTGAAGCAATGCTTCCATGGCATCCCGGTACATACGGGTCGGTGCCAGAAGCAGATCTCCTAACGTAGAACCTAATGATTCATAATAGATTTCCATAGAAGTCTTCGTCAGATATAATTTTTTCCTGGCTGCCACATAGCCGTTATTATGAAGTCCATTGGATGGAAGTCCAATAATAACATCTCCAGCTTTCACCGGTGCTATTCCTATTTTCTTCTTTTTCTCTACAACTCCGGCAATAAAGCCAACCAGATCATACTGGTCATAGGAGAAAATATCGGAAAGCTCCTTAATTTCACTTCCGGCATAAGTCACATTTCCCTGCCGGCAGCCATTTTCCATACCCTCTTCCATGTCCCGGATATATTCAAACTTGGGACGGGCACAGGAAATATTGTCATAAAAAAGAAGCGGTTTTGCTCCCATGGCATACATATCATTGATACAGACAGCTGCACAATCATAACCTACCGTGTCAAATCTCGACATTTCCGAAGCCAGCAGCAATTTTCCACTTACCGCATTAGTTCTTGATACCAGAAGCGGCTCATCATATTTTAAGAACTCTCCCAAAGGTATTTCATTTGTCAATTCTTTTAAGTCAAACTTATCTCGCACTCTCTAACTACTCCAAACTTTTTTCATCTGTTCTATAGCATACCACACTTCCACTCATGTGTTAACTTTTTTTCAATTTTCTTCTGCAGATGCGGCGTATGACTTTGACAATCAATACGATTATGAAAATCAGAACAAGGAGTACCACAAGAACAACTCCCACAATCATTGCTGCATATTTATTCGGATTTTTCAGTCTTGCGCCAAGGCTCTTATCATCATCTACCACCTTGCGGTCATGAAGTCCGTTATAATATTCCGGCATCTCTGCAATACCATTTTCTCCTTCTTCAAAGGATTCCATATAGCGGGCAATGGATACCCATGCCTTTAATTCCTGGTCACCATCATAAATAATGCAGTCTTCAAAATCTTCTACTTTACTTCCATCTGCATTCTTTGGCACAATGGAAAGCAGTCCATATGACATATCCGTTACTGCACTAAGCATCTGGCCGCTGTAAAGGTCAGCTACGACGCAGTATAATTTGTCATCTTCAATTTCTTCTCTCTTATCATTCTTCGTCAGATATACATCTGTTACCCGGTTTAATATCAGACGGTTCGGATTATAGGTCATATTCAGTCCGGAGCAGTAAAGTCTTGCCGTTGTCATATAATCGGAAATGGAAGCATCAATCTCTGCTACCGTCTTTAATTCTTTTCCGGTCAGGTATACCTTAATCAGCGGGTAACCCGGCACACCATCTGCCCCGATTCCAAGGGAGAAGGAGTTAAAGACATCTGTTACCGTAACATCCCCCGGCACATAGGTATCACGGACAGTTCCGCTTGGAACGACTGCCACATCAATTTCTTCTCCATCATAATCCTTCGTATGGGTTGCCCCGTAAATATAGGCATCCGCCATAATATCTCCCAGATTATGTTCCGTATGCTTCGTATATAAATCATCTACTGATGCAAATTCATAATCATTCTCACACAATACTTCAGAAGCAGTGTATCCAAACTGTTTCAGGTAAGTATCATCAATATTGGCTTCAAAAGCATCTATCTTCTCCTGGGTCGCCTCATCTGCCTCAATATCCGGGCGAATCGGAATCAGGTTATAATCCTCCACCTCCCAGCGTCCTTCGGAATTCTGGGAAAGGTGCATACTTCCTACATTAATGCCATATTCTCCGGCAGATACAATAGCTGTATTTCCTTCGATAATCGGCTCTTCCAATGTGGTATGGGTATGTCCGCTGATGATAACATCCAGCTCCGGCACTGCCTTTGCAAGAAGTTCATCCTCGGATTTCTTCGGGTCTTCACTGGTTCCACTGTGGGAGAGGCAGACAATCATATCCACATCTTCTTTTTCCTTTATGGCTGCCACAGTCTCCTTCACCGCCTCAATTGGATCTTTAAACTCAAGCGCGCAGGTTGGTGCACAGGAAAGGGAATCCTTGCCGAATACTCCAAGCAATGCGATTTTTACACCGCCCTTTTCGATGACTTCATAATCCTTTACACCATAATGATCAAAGGCATCTTTTAAAAGCTGTCTCTCATCATTCATCTCTGACCAGTCAACGTTACAGACCAGCAGGGACGGCACTGTATCGCCGCTGTCTGCCGCTGTATCAAGCATCTGCGCTAAACCTTTGCTTCGATAATCAAATTCATGGTTTCCAAAGGTCGTTGCATCATAGCCAAGATAGCCTAACATCCGAAGCTCAGATGCCTCTTCTTCATAAACTGTCTGGAACAGTGTTCCCATGGAAAAATCTCCACCGTCTACCACCAGCGTATCCGGATTTTCTTCCTTCTTCTCATCAATGACTGTTTTGATTCGTGCAAATCCGCCTGCTTCCACATTTTCTCCATCTACTACCGTACGGAAGCTGTTCAAATGGGAATGGGTATCATGGGTAAATACGATATCCACCGACTTCGGCTTTTCTTCTGCTGCGGATGCTGTTGTTACCTGCAGACTGCATACCCCCATGCATGCTGCCAGTAATAGTGCTTGTAGCTTTGCTCTTATTTTTTGTCCCCTCATATTGTTCTCCTTTTTTTCTATTTTAGATGCGAAAGAAATTTTTAGGGTATTGTAATTTTGTTTTCTGGTTTTATCCATTAGATTTTCTTTTAAGCAGAATACGCCTGCTTCTTTCAGACATTTTTGCTTTCTGCCGTTTTGTCTTTCCGGTTGCTTTGACCGGATACTTCCGACTGTCCGTCTGCTACGGATACCAACATTATGTCTGCAAGGGACTCTAAGAATTTCGATATACAATCTATATTTTGCGGCAACCGGCGCAAATTCACATCCATGTTCAGTTGCGCCTCGCTGGCACGTCCCTGCGCCAGCGTTGCCGGTTGCTGTCGAAATTCTAAGAGTCCCTAACAGACTGCATAAATGGTATCCGTATGCAGACGAACCGCCGGAAGTATACTGTCAAACATTGGAAAGACAGGACGCTATAAGAAAAATAAAAATGTCTGAATTAGAAGCAGCTGTGTTCTGCTTTTGGAAATCGTTGGATAAATCCAGAAAACGAAAACAATACATAAAATCTCTTCCGTATCGAAATTCGTTTAAATACGGACTAACTCGTAGTTCCGGGTTCCAAGTCCGATTTTTTCTGCATGCTCTACACAGGATTCCCAGTTGGTATCCGGATGCACCATATGAAAATGGTCTTTCTCATGAACATGCTGCATCTGTTCTTCCAATACACTGCCGTGTACTACCGGCTGCTTATTGCAGGCATCTGCACATGCCATGTCCAGTGCTACCGGATCGAAGGATGCAAACATTCCTACATCCGGGATAATAGGAATATCATTTTCTGGATGGCAGTCGCAGTTCGGTGACACATCACATACCAGCGAAATATGGAAACACGGGCGGTTCTGGCAGACTGCCTTGGAATACTCTGCAATCCGGTAATTCAAAAGATTGGATGCATTCCAGTTGGTTGGATTGACTGCGTCTTTTGGGCATACGCCGATACATCTGCCACAGCCCACACATTTATTTTCATCAATACCTGCCTTGCCATCTGTGATATGTGGTGCATCATGGGCACAGATTCTTACACAGGCTCCACAGCCTACACACAGGCTCTGGTCTACCGCCGGTTTGCCGGAGCAATGCATTTCCATTTTTCCGGCACGGGAACCACAGCCCATTCCGATATTTTTTAAAGCACCACCAAATCCGGCCCCCTCATGTCCTTTAAAATGTGTCAGGGAAATAAATACATCTGCATCCATCACGGCTCTTCCGATTTTGGCTTCCTTCACATATTCCCCGTCTACCGGAACCAATGCTTCGTCCGTTCCTTTCAGCCCATCTGCGATAATCACATGGCATCCGGTGGAAAATGGTGTAAATCCGTTTTCATATGCTGTATCCATATGATCCAGTGCATTCTTTCTGCTTCCTACATAAAGGGTATTGCAATCCGTAAGAAATGCTTTTCCTCCACATTCTTTTACAAGATCCACCACTACTTTGGCATAATTCGGACGCAGAAATGCAAGATTTCCTAACTCTCCGAAATGAATCTTAATTGCTGCATATTTATCTTCAAAATCAATATTTTTCATTCCAGCTGTAATACAAAGGCGACGCAGCTTCTGCAACAAATTTTCTGAACCGCTGGTTTTAAAACTGGTATAGTATACTTTGGACGCTTCCATATGTTTTTCTCCTACTTGTTTTTACTTATTATTTACACACTTTTTATACTTCATATCATAATATAATCCGCCGCTTTTTTCAATAAAATGCAGACTGTTTTGTATCTTTGTGCGTTCTTAAAATTATTGCAGCACTCATTAAATCTGCATGCAGGCATGAAATTTTTTCTTCTATATTTCACCAGAAAAAAAGCAGCATCCGGTTTCGTAGGATAAAACTTTCGCTTTTCCTCAATCGTGACGCTGCTTCTGTTATTTTTATATTGGCTACATTGCTTTTCTCTGTTCAAAATGTACTTCTGTCATCATTTCCGGATTCAGCACATGCTCTAAATCTGCCTCGCTCATCAATTTCCGTTCCAGAACGATTTCTCTTACACTCTTGTTCTCCCGGAGTGCTGTCTTTGCGATGTCGGCAGATTCCTTATATCCAAGATACGGGCAAAGTGCTGTGGAAATACCAACACTCTTGTCTACCAGACTGCGGCAGTGTGCCTCATTGGCTGTGATTCCATGTATACAATTCTTTGTCAGTGTCTCAACCGCTTCTTTTAAAGTATCGATGGAATCAAAAAGGCTGTAAAATACCACCGGCTCAAAAGCATTCAGTTCCATCTGTCCTGCCTCTGCCGCCATGGTAATTGCTGTGTCATTTCCAATGACATGGAACGCTACCTGGCTTACCACTTCCGGAATAACCGGATTTACTTTGCCCGGCATAATAGAAGAACCATTCTGTCTTGCCGGAAGGTTAATTTCACCAAACCCGGTTCTTGGTCCGGAGGATAACAGTCTTAAATCATTACACATTTTTGAAAGGTCTACGGCGCATGCTTTCAGTGCACCGGATACCATCACGAATCCATCCAGATTCTCTGTAGCATCAAATAAATCCTCTGCCTGTTTCAGCGGATAACCGGTTATCTTTGCCAGTGCCGGCACCACGTTAGATAAATATGCCGGAGAAACATTGATGGCAGTTCCAATTGCGGTTCCCCCCAGATTTACAGTAAACATTTCACATCTTACTTCTTTCAGCCGCTCATAATCACGTTTTACCATGGTTGCATAGGCATGAAAGGTCTGTCCGAGGCGCATCGGCACTGCATCCTGAAGCTGCGTTCTTCCCATTTTTAAGATTCCATCAAATTCTGCTGCTTTAATCCGAAGCTCCCTCTCCAGTCCATCCAGTTCTGCCAGCAACGGTTTTAACAGTTCCAGCACCGTAAGTTTTCCGGCTGTTGGAATCACATCATTGGTGGACTGGGACATATTCACATGGTCATTCGGATGAATCCGGCTATAATCACCTTTTCTTCCTCCCATCCATTCATTGGCACGGTTTGCCAGCACCTCGTTCATGTTCATATTGGCACTGGTTCCGGCGCCACCCTGAATAGCATCTACAATAAATTCATCGGTAAAACATCCACGAATCACTTCATCACAGGCTCTTATAATTGCTTCTGCCTTATCTGCCGGAAGAGCCAGCGCATTCCGATTACTCTGTGCCGCTGCCTTCTTTACTTTTGCAAGGTTGCGGATAAATACAGGATGCAGACTCTGTCCTGTAATCGGAAAATTCTGTTTTGCCCGCAAAGCCTGTACGCCATAATAAGCCTCCTTTGGCACTTCCATTGTTCCAATTAAATCGGATTCCATACGCATTTCTTCTGTCATGATGTTTCCCTCTCTCTTTCTTATTTTTTTAACCCTACTTAGTAACGCAAATAGCGTCAAGACAGTCTTATCCTGTCCTGACGCCATTGTCACAAGGGTTTGTTTTCAATTTTTATTTTTTGTTTTTTGGTTCTGTCAAAGACTAGCACTCTTTGACCAGAAGGTAAATAGTTTTAAGTCAAAACGTGCTTTATATTTGTTTTTAGTGTAGTTTTGATTAATTATTTTAATATTGTTTGTTGTTTTCTTTATTTTCTTAAGTGTCTGTCTTTTCAACAAAATAGAGGTATGATATAATACTTGAAAATAAGCCAACATACTTGTATGTGTAAAATCCAGACAGTGTATACAGCAAAATATTCTCCTGCAGCTGCCTGCCATTTGATATTCACCGGCTACAAAATTTTATATATTACTTTACCTGCTATTTCAGATGCCATTTCATTTGTCATTTTTCAGCATTATATTTGCAGATAAATTCATTTTTTACATCAACTGTATTTTTCAGGAAACGAAAGGAGCCTCTATGGAAAAGGAATTAGACAACATTGACAAAAGCATCATCCGGATCTTACAGGAAAATGCCCGCACTCCGGTCAAGGATATTGCAAAGGAAGTCTTTTTATCTTCCCCGGCGGTTTCTGCCCGGATTGAGCGGTTGGAAAAACGAGGGATTTTAACCGGCTATCATGCCACTGTAAATCCCATGCTCTTTGGCTATCACATTAAGGCTTTCATTAATCTTGAGGTGGAACCGGCACAAAAAAAGGAATTCTACCCTTTCATCGATAGAATTCCCAATGTGATTGAATGTAATTGTGTCACCGGTGATTATGCCATGCTGGTGGAAGTCATGTTTCAGACTACCATCCAGCTTGACCACTTCATCAACGAACTGCAGCATTTCGGGCGAACCAAAACACTAATTGTATTCTCTACTTCTGTGGAGCACCGCGATGTGCCCGTGAACTGATGAATTTTGCAATTCCTTCCACCCCGATTGTCAGGTAACGGAACAGTGACTCTGCAGCAAAAGCAAATACAATCATCAGAAGAATACTAATCTTAGACATCTGGCTCATGGCAAATAACTGGTTTAAGCAGATGCCGCAGAAAAGCAGCCCGGCGATATTAAAAATTAAAATTCCATATTTAAACTTATTCATCGGATGGCTGATTTTAATCAGAATCATAAATCCTACAACACATAAAAGCATGGTGGATGCAGTTGCCACATCGGAGGCAGGTATAGAAAATACTTCTCCGCAGACTACCAGCGAACCAACGATTAATACATCAGTCAGTCCTGCCGGAAATGCTTTTAATAATACTTTCCGTAAAAACCGTCCTTCAATACGGTTGCGGTTTGGCTCCAATGCCAGTAAGAATCCCGGTGCCCCAATGGTAAACATACTGATGAGGGAAATCTGTGCCGGCTCTAACGGATAAGTAATTGTCGATACCACTGCAAAGATTGCCATTAACAGTGAGAATATATTTTTTACCAGAAACAGGCTGGCAGAACGCTGCACATTGTTTACTACCTGCCGTCCTTCTGATACCACATCCGGCATATGGGCAAAATCGGAATCTAAAAGAACTACCTGTGCCGCCTGCGCTGCTGCTTCACTTCCGGACGCCATTGCCACGCTGCAATCCGCATCCTTCATTGCCAGAATATCGTTAACTCCATCGCCAGTCATTGCTACGGTATGTCCCGCATCCTGCAATGCATGTACCAGCTTCTGCTTCTGTTTCGGAGTTACCCGTCCAAATACGGTATAGCGGTCTGCCGCATCATAAATTTTCTCATCGGTATCCAGTGTGCCTGCATCCACATATTTCTCCGCATGCTCGATTCCGGCACATCGTGCCACTTCGGATACGGTCTCCGGGTTATCACCGGAAATTACTTTCACTGCTACACCCTGGGTCTTAAAATAACCAAAGGTCTTCTTCGCATTTTCACGAATTGGATTGGAAAGAATCACATAACCCAGCGGCTCCGGTTTTTCGGTCAGGGTTCCCTTGATATCACTTCCCGGATATTTTGCCAGCAAAAGCACACGATAACCTTTTTTCGTATATTCCCTAATCTCATCTGCAATTTCTTCAAAGGCATTTCCCATGACAAATTCTGGCGCACCCAGAAGATATTTTCCATCCTCAAATACAACGCCACTGTATTTTGTTGCAGAAGTAAACGGCATAACCTCCAGTGCTTTCCGCCGGGCAGCCATAAAGGTCTGTACTTCCGCTGTTTTATCTTTATTGCTGTCGTTATCGGTATCACTATCTCTATCCTTATCTTTGCCCTTCCGCTCCAGATAATCACGAATTGCTTCCATAGTAGCATTATTATCCGGCACTGCTGACGCATAATCCCGAAGCAGAGACTGAAGAAACGTATTTTCCGCATCCTTCGCTGGAACAATTTTTGCCACTTCCATACCGGCTTCCGTTATGGTTCCGGTTTTATCGACACAGAGCACATCAACTCTTGCCAGTGCTTCGATACTCTTCATGTCATGGAGCAGTACATGCCGCTTTGCCAGACGCATGGTTCCAAGTGCCAGGGCAATGGTCGTCAGAAGATATAATCCCTCCGGTATCATTCCGATAATTGCTGCCACCATGGAAACGATGCTCTTCTGGAAAGTCTCTCCATTTACGATATAGCCCTGCCAGAATAAAATGATTCCAATCGGAATAATCACAATACCAATCCATTTTACCAACTGGTTAATAGAGCGAATCATCTCGGACTGTTCTTCATTTCCCATCGCTTTTGCTTCTGCAGTCAGCCTGGAAATATAAGAATGCTTTCCTACCTTCTCCAGTCTCGCATAACATTCTCCGGATACCACAAAGCTTCCGGACATCAGCCTGCTTCCCGGTGTTTTCTCAATTTCATCGGCTTCTCCGGTCAGCAATGATTCATTTACCTGAATCGTACCTTCCAGAACAACGGCGTCTGCACAAATCTGGGTTCCTGCAGTCAATAAAATGACATCATCCTTCACCAGCTGCTCCGATAAAATTTTCTTCTGCTCTCCATCCCGGATAACAATGGCATGGGGTGCATTCAGAAGGCTCATCTTATCTAAGACTTTCTTCGCCCGCAATTCCTGAATAATTCCAATCAGCGTATTTCCGATGATGATTGGCAGGAAAGTCAGGTTCCGGAAAGAACCGACCACACAAAGCAGAATCGTAATGACTAAGAAAATAAAGTTAAAGTATGTAAATACATTGGACTTTACGATTTCCTTTGCACTCTTCTCCGTGCTGATGTCTGTTTTATTTACAAATCCTTCTATAAAGCGTTCTTCTACTTCTTCCTTTGATAATCCCCGCAGGATACGTTTTTCTTCCGGCATTCTGTTTTCACTCATAAACTGTTTCTTCATCCTTTTCATTCTGTATGAAATTCATTATATAGCTTTCCCCTATGGTATGGTATAAATATTTTCTTAAATTATTATAAACTATGTAGAAACCTTTCTTAAAACATATCCCCCTTTTTCACTCTACCGGAAAACAATTTCCTGTAAAAGAAACAAAGAATGTGCCGAGGCACATTCTCGCGCCTGCGGCGGTCGCTTGCGACATCTACCTTATACGCCGCAGTGCGCATCCTCGCGGAGCGTTTTTTACTTTACAGGAAAGTAATTTCCTGTAAAGTAAAAAATACCCCCTCTACCGTTTTCTACGGTAAAGAGGGTACCTTCCTTACATCATTTTTTATCTTTTGTATACACCGTTTTTAATGTTTCACTTCAATTCGCACCAACGCCTTACGCAATGCAAATTCCGCACGGAGCATATCTGTATCTGCAGCCTTAGCTGCAATACGGGCTTCGGCACGCTCTTTTGCTGCCTCGGCACGCTTCTCATCGATTTCATCCGGCCACTCGGCAATCTCTGCCAGCAGTGTTACCTTATCGCCCAAAATCTCTGCAAAGCCTGCATGAACCGCAGCTTCTTTTACATCTTCGCCATTGGTAATGGTCACAACACCGGGAGCAAGCACCGTTGTCAGCGGAATATGGTCCGGATAGACACCGATTTCTCCTTCTGTTGTATTGAATTCTATCATGGTTGCTTCCCCGGTATAAAAAATTCGCTCCGGGGTAATGATTTCTACCTCAAATGCTTTCTTCTCGTCTGCCATGGCTTCACCCCTTACTTCATACGGGCACGTACTTCGTCAATACTTCCGGCATTCAGGAAATAGCTCTCCGGTACATCATCATGCTTTCCTTCTAAGATTTCACGGAAGCCGCGGATGGTCTCGGCTACCGGTACATATTTTCCATCAAGACCGGTAAACTGGGTTGCTACGAAGAATGGCTGTGACAAGAAACGCTGTACTTTTCTTGCACGGCTTACTACCAGCTTGTCCTCTTCTGACAGCTCATCCATACCAAGGATTGCGATAATATCCTGTAATTCTTTATATTTCTGAAGAATCTCCTGTACTCCACGGGCTACTTCAAAATGCTCCTGCCCTACAACACGAGGGTCAAGGATTCTGGATGTAGAACCAAGTGGGTCTACTGCCGGATAAATACCAAGCTCTACGATAGAACGATCCAGTACAGTAGTGGCATCCAGATGGGCAAATGTGGTTGCCGGAGCCGGATCAGTAAGGTCATCCGCCGGTACATAGACTGCCTGAACGGATGTAATGGAACCATTCTTGGTAGAAGTGATACGCTCCTGCAATGCACCCATCTCAGTCTGTAAGGTCGGCTGGTATCCTACTGCGGAAGGCATACGTCCTAACAGTGCGGACACCTCAGAACCTGCCTGTGTGAAACGGAAAATGTTATCAATGAATAACAGTACATCCTTTCCACCTTTATCACGGAAATACTCCGCCATGGTAAGTCCGGTAAGACCTACACGCATACGTGCTCCAGGCGGCTCGTTCATCTGACCGAATACCATGGTGGTCTTATCAATAACTCCGGATTCCTTCATTTCATAATAAAGGTCATTTCCCTCACGGGTACGCTCACCTACACCGGTAAATACGGAATATCCACCATGCTCGGTTGCGATATTATGAATCAGCTCCTGAATCAATACGGTTTTTCCTACTCCTGCACCACCGAAAAGTCCGATTTTTCCACCCTTCTGGTAAGGGCAGAGAAGGTCAACCACCTTGATTCCTGTCTCTAACATTTCTGTAGAAGTTGCCTGTTCATCAAAGCTTGGTGCTTTCCGGTGAATCGGCATATATTCCACATCCTGTGGTGGAGCCTCATTGTCAATTGGTTCGCCTAATACGTTAAACATTCTGCCTAAGGTATGCTCACCTACCGGTACGGAAATCGGTGCACCGGTTGCCTCTGCATCCATGCCACGGATTAATCCGTCGGTTGGTCCCATGGCAATACAACGTACGACATCATCTCCTAAATGCTGCGATACCTCTACTACCAGAACTTCACCATCTTTTCTGGTAATACGGATTGCTTCATTGATTGCCGGAAGCTTTCCTTCGGTAAATTTAATATCCAATACAGCACCTATTATCTGAGTGATTTTTCCAATATTTGTTTCTGCCATCTTTTTCTATCACTCCTTATTCTCTATTCTTATGGATATGATTAAGAAATTGCCGATGCTCCGGCTATAATCTCTGTCAGTTCCTGTGTAATGGAACCCTGACGGGCACGATTATACTTCAGTGACAGGTCACTGATCATATCCTCTGCATTGCTGGTTGCAGAATCCATTGCCTGCATTCTTGCACCATTTTCACTGGCTACTGCTTCTACCAGTGCTCCATAAAGAAGGCTCGTTACATACTTTGGTATGATTAAATTAAGCGCCTCCTCCTGGTTTGGTTCATAATTCATCAGCACATTATCTTCTTCCTGCTTCGGCATATCTTCGATATCCACCGGAAGAAGCTTGATTAATTTCGGCTCATGTACCACCGTATTCTTAAAATGTGTATAAGCAAGGTAAATTTCACCAACTTCACCTTTTTCATAGGCTGCCAGCACTTCCCTTGCCAATGCGGACGCCTCATCATAAGCCGGTGTCTCTATCAGCTCCGGAAGTTCCTTTACAATGGAATATCCCTTATGTTCTAAGGACTCTCTTCCCTTATTACCAACTGCATAAATGGAAAGCCTGTCCTTTGGAAGGTCACTCTCTGTAATCAGCTTTACGACATTCGCATTATAGCCTCCTGCCAGTCCACGGTTCGAGGTAATTACAATCACTGCCTTCTGCCCGGAATCTTTACCGGTAAGGTAAGGATGATTGATGGAACCGCTCTTTGCCAGCATGGAAGTTACGGTCTGATACATATAATTAAAATACGGATTTGCCTGTTCTGCATGTCCCTTCGCTTTCTGCAGTTTTACGGTAGAAACAAGCTTCATGGCCTTTGTAATCTGCTGTGTGCTGGAAATACTGCTTTTGCGCCGCTTTATATCACGCATGGACGCCATAGTCTCTCACCGCCTTTTACCATATTACATGCCTATTTGAAATCTTTCTTACATGCTTCAATTGCTGTAATTAATTTCTGCTCTGTTTCTTCGTCTAACTGTTTTGTTTCACGAATGGATTCGAAAATCTCCGGATACTTGGTATCAATCAGTTCTAACAATGCTTTTTCAAATGCCAGAATCTCATCCACCGGAATATCCAGTAAATATTTCTTGGTTGCAGCATAAATAATTGCTACCTGTTTTTCCACCGGCATCGGCTGATACTGTGGCTGTTTCAACATTTCACGGATTCTTTCGCCCTGTGCTAATTTCTCTTTGGTATCAGCATCCAGCTCAGAACCAAACTGTGCAAATGCTGCCAGCTCACGATACTGTGCCAGCTCTACTCGGATTGGTGCTGCAATCTTCTTGATTGCCTTAATCTGCGCAGCTCCACCAACCCGGGATACGGAAAGTCCTGCATTGATTGCCGGACGGAAACCAGCGTTAAACATATCTGTTTCCAGATAAATCTGACCGTCTGTAATGGAAATTACGTTGGTCGGAATGTATGCGGATACGTCTCCTGCCTGTGTCTCGATAATCGGCAGTGCAGTCAGGGAACCTCCACCCAAAGCATCGGAAAGTCTTGCTGCACGCTCTAATAATCTGGAATGCAGATAGAATACGTCTCCCGGATAAGCCTCACGTCCTGGTGGTCTCTTAAGCAGCAAGGAAAGGGTACGGTATGCAGCAGCATGTTTACTCAAATCGTCATAAACGATTAATACATCCTCTCCGTTCTCCATCCACTCTTCACCAATTGCACATCCTGCATACGGTGCAATATACTGTAATGGTGCCAGCTCACTTGCTGTTGATACAACAACTGTGGTATAGCTTAATGCACCGAATTCTTCTAATGTTTTTACCAGGGATGCTACGGTAGATGCTTTCTGACCGATGGCAACGTAAATACATTTTACGCCCTGTCCCTTCTGGTTAATGATGGTATCAATTGCAATTGCCGTCTTACCGGTCTGCTTATCTCCGATGATAAGCTCACGCTGTCCACGTCCAATCGGCACCATGGAATCGATTGCCTTAATACCGGTCTGTAATGGTGTATCTACGGATTTTCTGGAAATAACACCGGATGCCACACGTTCAATCTGGCGGTATTTCTCCGTCTCAATCGGTCCTTTTCCATCAATCGGCTGACCCAGCGCATTTACTACTCGTCCCAGTAATGCATCTCCGACCGGAACCTCTACTACACGTCCGGTGGTCTTTACGGTATCACCTTCGTTGATGGAACGCTTATCTCCTAACAGAACCGCACCTACATTATCTTCCTCTAAGTTCAGCACCATTCCATATACTTCGCCCGGGAATTCCAAAAGTTCTCCCTGCATTGCATTTTCAAGGCCGTGAATTCGTGCAATTCCATCTGCCACCTGAATGACAGTTCCTACGTCTGCCACTTCCAACTGGGATGCATACCGCTCGATCTGCTCTTTGATAACGGAACTGATTTCTTCTGGTTTCAATTTCATGAAGCGGTTTCACCTACTTTCAACTGTATTTTGGATAATTCACTGGTTAGCTTCTGCAGCCTGGTTTTGATACTGCTGTCCACTACCCTGTCTTTTATGCGGATGACCATGCCTCCAATGAGTGATGCATCCACCTCATAATTCATTTCAATTTCTACATAATGTGTGGTTTCTAATAGTTTCTTTACGATTTCATCTTTCTGCTGCATTGACAGCTCCATCGCAGAAATGACATATGCCGTTCCGATATTTTTATATTCTTTTACGGAATCCACAAAGCATGCAAATACGCTTTCCATATCTTTAAAGTGGTCTTTTTCTATCAGCTGGCACATCAATCCCACGATCTCGTCCGCGGTCTTTCCCTTGAATATGTTTTCAATAATCTGAAGCTTCTCTTCTTTTACAATCTGTGGATGATTCATCAATTTTGCCAGTTCCTCATTCTCATGGAGAATCTCAAGAAGTGCTTTCGCATCTTCTAACCAGGCATCTTCACATCCCTTTTCCACGGCGAGTTCAAACAATGCATCTGCGTATGTTTTGGAAACTAACTTTGCCATGTTGTATCACCCATCTCTTTCAAGGTTTCTTCCACGAGGGCATCCTGTATTGTTGTATCAATGGATGCGGCTACCACTTTGCCTGCCATCATAGATGCAATTTCTATCATTTCCTGTTTCATCTCATCCATCACGCGTTTTTTCTCCAGTTCTGCCTCTTCATTGGCACGCCGGATAATCCGCGCAGCCTCTTCCTTTGCCTCGCCAATGATGCGGTTCTCATTGTGCAGGGCTTTGGTTCTGGCTTCACTTAAGATAACCTCCGCCTCTTTATCGACGTTCTTAAGCTTCTCTTCATACTGCTGTCTTAATTCTGCTGCCTCTGCCTGATCGCTTGCCGCAGATTCCAGTTCCGTCTTTATCTTCTCCTGACGTCCCTTTAACATCTTACGAACCGGCTCGAAAAGGTTATAAGACATTACGGTAAACAATACGAAAACGGATATCGCCATAAGGATGGTATCATGCAATAACTGAAAATCAAGATTAAATAATCTGGTCATTTTCTTCCTGCTGTGCCTCCTTTCTTTTCGTAATCATTCCTTCGCACTTTATACCAGTGGTTTTACGAAAAGCAGAAGCATTGCAATCAACAGACCATAAAGACCGGTAGTCTCTGCTACTGCCTGTCCAAGAAGCATGGTTGACATAATATCTCCTTTTGCTCCCGGGTTACGGCCTACAGCTGCTGCTGCGTGTCCTGCTGCAATACCCTGTCCAATACCAGGTCCGATACCTGCGATAACTGCAAGTCCTGCACCAATTGCTGAGCATGCTAAAATTAAATCCTGTCCTGTAATGTTCATAATTATAAATCCTCCTTATACTGTTCTATTCTGTTTCCATCTGCTGGTTCACATATGTCATAGTCAACATACAGAATACATACGTCTGAATTGCTCCTGAGAACAAATCAAAGTACACATGAAGCGCTGCCGGCCAGACAATTGCAATCTTGGACAACAGTCCATAGACCAATGCCATCATTACGGTTCCTGATAATACGTTTGCAAACAAACGAAGTGACAGGGAAATCGGCACGGCAATCTCGCTGATGATATTGATTGGCAGCCACAGTGGCAGCCATGGTGGTAACGGCGAACACATATCTTCCCAGATTTTCTTTGGTTTCTGGTACTTTATCTGACAGATATGGATAAGCGAAAAGGTGATAAGTCCCAACGCCAGTGTCGTTCCATAATCTGCGGTAGGCGGTCTTAGCCCGAATAATCCAGATATATTACTCATGAGAATAAAGATAAAAATGGTGCTGATGTAATTCACCAGCTTCGGTGCATTTTTCCCCATGACACCGTCAACCACGCCATCTAATTTTTCCACCATAAGTTCTACTACATTCTGAAATCCGCCCGGTACCTCCGTTGCCGCTTTCATCTTATGCTTTACAATAAACGAAAAGGCAATCAGTATCAGCATGATTATCAGAATACATACATGAGAAGTAGTAATCCATACCTCATGTCCGAAAATCTTATAGGAAAACAGTCCATGAATCATAAAATCTATATCCTGGGCACCCGCTGCTAAAATTCCGTTATCCACGCTTTCACCTCCTTATATTATATTTTTCTTCACCCTAAGAAGATTCATCACCTCTCCCTAAAAGTTTTAAAATTACTTTATGTGTAAAGGGTTGAACGTAAGCTCCAACCTTCAATCCCATTACTCCCACAAATGCTACAATCACATTGCCTATTTCAAAGTATGCCGTAGCAAAAAAGACTGCTACAACTACGAGATACCGCAGCACATACTGCAATGCAATCCGTCTTGTCCTTCCGGATTCTGCCATATCCATACTGTCCCGCAGAACCACTGCCATATGGATTGCCATTCCGATTGCGGTTGCTGCTCCAATCAGAAGGCCGTTGGAATATCCCAATTTGTCCTTTACAAACCAGATACCGGTAAATTCCACCACAATTTCGTATATAAGGATTCCCAGAATCAATTCCGGTAATGCATCATTTATCCTTTTTAACATCTGATTTAACCTTTCCCGTGTCTTTTTTCTGCCAAAGCCTCTGTGCCATCCGGTAGCAATTCTGGAATCCCGCTGCCGCCCCAAGGAAAAAAAGCAGAATCACCAGCCACGGATGCCCGTATCTTCGGTAAATAAAAACCCCGAGTCCAACACATAAAAAAATAGGAACTATCATGTTGATACCGAACTGCATGATTAAAATCAAGGAATCATACACTTTATTTCTGTTCTTCATGAATAGCTCCTTCCCTTACATTTTCGTGAAACGCTCTGCAAAACGTGTCAGCACGATGACTCGCTTACGCTCATTATATCATTTTTGAGGAAATTGTCTATAAATATTTTATGAAAAATGTCTATAAATCAGCTTTATGATTTTACAATTTTACATAATTTTAACAAATATTACCAGCGGGTTTTTCCCGCACCTTCGTCATTTGTTCAATTGGTTGTAAACCTCTGCCATTGTTCGTTATTTCTCCAGTCGTTACAGGGTAATATTTATTTCCCGGTTGGTGTGGGTGTACTGATAGTAGCGCACGCCTGCCGCATCTAACATCCGTTTGGAAGCAATAACTGCCGGTGTATTCTGGTACTTGTCACTGTCATATACGATAGTCTTGATTCCAGCCTGAATGATTGCCTTGGCGCACTCATTACAAGGGAACAGGGACACATACATTTTCGCTCCCTCCAATGAACCACCCCGGTAATTTAAGATGGCATTCAGTTCGCTGTGTGTCGTATAAAAGTATTTATTCTCAAGCGGTGCACCTTCTCTTACCCATGGAAATTCATCATCGGAGCAGCCCTTCGGCAGTCCGTTGTATCCCATGGAAAGAATCTTGTTATCCTCACTGACAATGCAGGCTCCCACCTGTGTATTCGGGTCCTTGGAGCGCATTCCGGATAACATTGCCACGCCCATAAAATATTCATCCCAACTAATATAGTCTTCCCGTTTCTGGCTCATTTTATTTCCTCCTTGCTGCGGTTTTTTACATTTTCTTTTATTTCACTTTTCATTATTTCTGCTTCGCATTTTATTATCATTATGCTGCTATTTTTCTGTTGCTATTTTACCATATTTTTTTATGGTTTTATACGGTTTCTGTGAGATTTTCATGGAAATGACACAGTTCTTAAATTCAAAGAAGCGATGGACTCGTTTTTCGATAAGCAGATAAACAGTAAGCTTGTCAGGAAGCCTGATGAGTTTCTTAACGGTGTATTTGGCTCAATAGAATATTTGATTGCCACTTGATGGGCGAAGCCCGCTTCCTTCACTTGGGATACATGATAAAGGCTGTTAGGGGCACTTGGAATTTCGTCTGTTTCTAGGCAACACCGGCACAGGGATGTGCCGGTGAGGTGCAGATGAACATGGATGTGAATTTGCACCGGTTGCCGGAATAGACTGTATCTTTTTCGAAATTCTTAGTGTCCCTTGCAGGCTTTATGCCGTATTCAAAGTGAAGGATGTGGACTGCGCCAGACAGTAATGTAAAAAAGGTTCTCAAGCCTTTCAACTTAAGAACCCTTCACATTTCATATATCTTCGAACTTATTTTGTTCCGAATATTCTGTCTCCTGCATCACCAAGTCCTGGTACGATATAGCAGTGCTCATTCAATTTCTTATCTAATGCTCCGATATAAATGTCTACGTCCGGATGTGCTTCCTGCATTGCCTTTACACCTTCCGGTGCTGCAATGATGCACATAAACCGGATATTCTTTACACCTCTGTCTTTTAACATCTGGATAGCTGCTATAGAAGAACCACCGGTTGCCAGCATCGGGTCTACAACAAATACTTCACGCTCATCGCAATCCTCTGGAAGCTTGCAGTAATATTCTACCGGTTTTAATGTCTGTGGGTCACGGTAAAGTCCGATGTGTCCGACTTTTGCTGCAGGAATCATTGCAAGCATTCCGTCTACCATTCCAAGACCTGCACGCAGGATTGGTACTACTGCCAGTTTCTTTCCTTTTAACTCTTTTACAGTTGTCTTGCAGATTGGAGTCTCAATTTCGATATCGGTAAGTTTCAAATCCCTGGTTGCCTCGTAGCACATTAACATAGCGATTTCGCTGATTAATGTACGGAACTCCTTAGAACCCGTTTCTTTTCTTCTTATCCAGCCGATTTTATGCTGAATCAGTGGATGATCCATTACAAATACTTTTGACATATCATTCTCCTTCGTTTAATAATTTTACTAATTTTTTTATACTCTTATTCATGGTCTCAAAGCAAAGCCCGTATGACTGAAGTGTGCCGCCGTAAGGGTCTAGGATTTCCAGTTCATCCCCTACTAACTCTGTCAGTACCTGGACATTTTCTTCCTTCGCCTCTGGAAACATTTCCAATAATTTCTGTCTCTGCTGTGCTTCCATTGTAAGCACCAATGTATCTTCGCCAAAATCCCCTGCTGTAATCTGGCTTGACATAAAACCTTCCAAGTTAATGCCATTGCTTATCATAACAGCTTCTGCCTTCTGATTCAGTGGTTCCGGGAATAATACCACAAGGCCTCTCACCAACACTTCTACCGGATGATTCAGGGAATATTCCCGAAAAATACCGGCCGCCATGGGTGCCCTGCATGTTCCGCTTTCCGCCACGAATACAATGCGATTGTATGGCTTCATAAAAACCTCCTCTAAACTGTAATCACCTGATGTCCTGCAGCCTTCAGCAGACGATTCATAATTGCCTGCCCAATACGCGGAGTTGCAAAACTCTCAGAGTAAATAATATCTACTTCTTTCTCATCAAAGTCCCGCAACAGTTTATACAAATGCTTTGCAATTGCATCCTCATCACTGCGTGCACCAATACTTACCACTTCGCCTTCCGGATAACGGTCTATCGTTTCGTCTGTTCCGATGATTCCTACCTTCTTCCCCAGTAGAACCGCTTCCTTTGCCAAAGCATTAATCTTTGCTACTACCTTCTCTTCTTCTCCGTCTACCAGAATCAAATCTGCTTTCGGTGCATAATGCTTATATTTCATTCCCGGTGCTTTCGGCTTCTGCAGCGAATCCGAAGCAATAATTCCAGGATCCATTTTCACTTCCCCGATTACCTTTTCTAACATTTTCGGTGTAATATAGCCCGGTCTTAAAATCATTGGTATGTCTTCTGTCAGATCAACAATCGTGGATTCAATTCCAATTCCCACAGGACCCCCATCCAGTATCATCGGAATTCTGCCATCCATATCAAATGCTACATGCTCTGCCAGAGTCGGACTCGGTTTACCGGATGTATTGGCACTCGGTGCTGCAATATATCCACCGCTTCTCCTGATCAGTTCCAGTGCAACCGGGTGATTTGGCATGCGGACTGCCACCGTATCCATCCCCCCTGTAGTTTCATATGGAACCTTATCATTCTTGCGCACAATCATGGTCAGCGGCCCCGGCCAGAATGCATCTGCAAGTTTCTTTGCTTCTTCCGGCATCTCCTGTGCGATTTTCTCCATGTCTGAAAATTCTGCCACATGAACAATCAAAGGATTATCAGATGGTCTTCCCTTTGCCGCATAAATTTTCTTCGATGCCTCTGCACTCAGTGCATCTGCGCCCAGTCCATATACCGTCTCAGTTGGAAATGCCACCAGCCCGCCATCCCGGATAATTGCGGCTGCACGTTCCAGTGCTTCTGTATCCATATTATTCTGATCTATTTTTATCACTTCTGTTTTCATAACGCCTATTATATCACGTTCCCTTTATGTGTTCAAGAACTGGAATTGTTTTCAAAATCCATTTTCGTCGAAAATCGAAATCACCCGAAAACCGCACTTCCTACTTGCTATGTAGACCTAAGTGTGGCATAATCAGTATGTTCACTAGAATATTATGGAAAGGAGTTTCCAGATGAAAA
This sequence comes from Roseburia amylophila, assembly GCF_025567465.1. Classification (NCBI taxonomy): domain Bacteria; kingdom Bacillati; phylum Bacillota; class Clostridia; order Lachnospirales; family Lachnospiraceae; genus Roseburia; species Roseburia amylophila. Next base: position 31,230 of record NZ_JAOQKI010000010.1, on the reverse strand, counting down.
TTACAAAAAACGAATTTGGCATGACCAAAGATAATCAGCCGATTTCCCTTTATACTATTGAAAATGCATCCGGCGCTTCCGTTACACTTTCGGATTATGGATGCCGTATTATTAAGATTATGGTTCCGAATAAAGAGGGAAAACTGACCGATGTAATTTTAGGCTTAATGAATGCCGATGAGTATCTTGCTGATGATGCCAGCCTGGGAGCTGTTGTCGGTCGATGCGCCAACCGTATCGCCAAAGGGCACTTTACCTTAAATGATAAAGAATACAATCTTGCCATTAATAATGGGCCAAACCACCTGCATGGTGGTCCTACGGGATTTGCCCAGCGTGTATGGACCGGAAAAGTTACAGACGATAAAGTTACATTTACCCGCATTTCTCCGGATGGGGAAGAAGGATATCCGGGCAATCTTACAGTTTCCGTTACTTATGGATGGTCTGAGGACAATGAATTATCTATTGTTTATGAGGCATCCTGTGATCAGGATACCGTATTCTCTGTAACCAGCCACGGTTACTTCAATCTGAATGGTGAAGGAAACGGTACTGTATTAGATCAGGAATTACGCATTGATGCAGATGCAATTACAGAACTGGATGATACGCAGTGTCCTACCGGCGCATTTCTCTCTGTAGAAGGAAGTCCATTTGATTTCCGTGAGATGAAAAAAATCGGTGACGGCATTCACTGTGACAATGCCCAGTTAAAATTAGGCGGCACTTACGACCACAACTTTGTAATCAATGGCGACGGCTTAAGAGAGGCAGCTGTTTTACAGTCTAAGGAAAGCGGCATTCGATTGACCTGCTTTACCGACCAGCCGGGTGTGCAGCTCTATGTTCCTTGCTATACCCTTCATCAGAAAGGAATTGATGGCAAAGATTATCCGCCATATTCCGCAGTATGTTTAGAGACACAGCATTATCCAAATGCAATTAATATCGAACATTTCCCTTCTGTTGTTTTAAAAGCAGGCGAGAATTTCCGTTCCAAGACACTCTATCATTTTTCTGTGATGGGCTAAACCCGGAAAATATAAGAAAGCAAAAGATTCCAGACCATTATGGCTGGAATCTTTTTTGTAATCTTTCTTTATTTCTGATGCATTTCAATGCTGTTTCGTTTTCTGTTTTTCTGTATCTGCAGTCTCATTACTCAAGCCGGCTTCTTCCGTATCTACTGTTTCATTGCCCAGACAGTCTAGAATTCCATCCGCAATGGCCTCTGCCACTGCCTCCTGATATTCCCCGGTAGATAATTTCGCGGCCTCCTCGGAATTACTTAAGAAGCCGCATTCTACGATTACCGTAGGATATGCCGTTTTTTTCAGGAGATAATAACTCTCATTGGCTTTTGCTTCCCGCTTATTTTCCGTATCCAGATGCGACCGCAGGCTTTCCTGCATAATCCCGGCAATTTTTCTGCCCTCCTCGGACTGTCCAAAATAGAAGCACTGGGCTCCGCTTATGGACTCTTCCGTATAACTGTTCTGATGGACACTTATGGTAAATAACGGCTTCGCCTCATCAATCAGCCGGCAGCGGTTACGCATATCTGCCACCTTTTTGCTGCCGCTCTCCCCTTTATCAAGACTTTCGTCTGTCTCCCGGGTCAGAATCACTGTTATATTTTCTTTTTCCAGACGGGCTTTTACCTTCTTTGCAATGGCAAGGTTAATGTCCTTTTCCAGTTCGCCGTGAATCCCGATTTTGCCCGGGTCATCACCGCCATGGCCTGCGTCCACAACGATACATGGCTTTTCTTCTGCCGCCCGCATGCTGCTTACCAGCACTGCTCCTTCTTTTGATAACAGGCATACTGCCACCAGTAGAAGAACTGCCATATATAATTCCATTCTTTTTTTCAAACCACACTTCCTAATTCTTTTCTTTATAATAAATATGAAAGTGCCGGCTCAATTATCCTGTTTTATCTGTTAATCTACTTTAAACTTCGCAATTTCTTCGGAAATATCCATAACAACTTTTTCATGGGCCTCTCCTTTGCGGTTTTACACTTTAGTTATTTGTATATTTTATAATGGTATCCCAGATGCTGTCTGTCTCAAAGCCAAGCTTCCAGAAAGATATTCCCGCAAGTTTATTTGACTTCATGACTTCTAACTTCTTCTCAAGGGAAGCTGCGTCTTCTATCCAGACTTTATAGGTAACCCCATCATTTACATATTCTGCGTAATTCTGCCCATCTTCTTCCGACCAGGTCGGCGTTGCTCCATTTAATTCCAGACGTTTCTGTACCGTATCCATACCAACAGCTTCGCTGGTCAAATCATATGGTACATAATCCTCTGCTGCTGCAGCTGTTGTATCTTCTTCATCATCTGCCTTTGGTGTCTCTGCCCATATTCTTGTATAGAACGGACATCCCAGAATGATCTGGTCTGCAGGTACTTCCTTTAAGGTATCGGCTACTCCGTTGGTTACAAATCCAATGGATGCAACAGATCCTTCATCTGAACCAGCATAATGCTCATCATATCCCATAATCACTACATAATCAGCAAAATTTGCCTGTTCTTCCCGGTCATAAAATGCGGTATAAGCACTCGGCACATAGTTGTCCACGGATAATACCACGCCGTTGTTTGCACATTTTAAGGAAAGTTCGCGGATAAACTGGATATAGCTGTCTCCCACTGCTTCACTGTTTAAGGATTCAAAATCCAGATTGATTCCATCCAAATCGTACTGGATTGCTGCTGAAATAATCTGATTGACCAGATACTGTCTGGTAGAGGTATGGGTCAGAACAGCAGCTGTGTCCACTTCTTTATTTTCAAGATTGCTTACCAGTCCCCAGACCTCAATATTATTCTGATGGCAGTAGTTTACATAATCCAGCGATGCAAGGTTTGCAATGTTACCGTTATTATCATTTAAGTAGAACCAGGTCGGTGCGATTACATTGATTCCTTTGGTATTCTGCAATACCGTTGCAATGGTGCTGTTGGCATCCTTTGTTGTCACCTGATGCCATGCCATTTCTATGGTAAAGTCCTTGGAAATATGGGTAAATTCCGGCTCTGTAAAATCATTGTTCAAGGTTTCCGTGGTTACTTTTCCTACGAATTTATTCTTAAGGTATCCGATAACACCATCTTCTGTCATGGCTTTTGTCCAGCTGTCACCTGCATCCAAAATTGTCAGGGTCTCACCTTTTTCTAAATCTTTCACGATCGGACTCTTGATACCGCCCTTTAAACGAAGCTGTGTTGCCTTCTTCGCCGGTGCTGTATCCACATCCCCCCACACGGTATTGATTACGGTACGATTCGGGTCTTCATATACTTCGTGGGTAATATTGGTATACTGCTCTACGAAATCAAGTGCAAGATACATGGTATTGCTGTCATTCCGGACAATTGTATAATCTGCACTCTGATTTTCCTTCCCTACCTGATAAGTATTGCTGCCTGCTGCCACGGTAACGAGATTATCCGGCAGTGTATAAAGCAATACATTTTCATTGGCATCCCAGTAAAAACGGTCATTGAAGCGGTCATGTACCGTTTCATAATCCACATATACTTCGCCGTCTATATATTTACCCGGTGTTTCTAACACTTCATGATCCACTACCAGCGAAATATCATCATCCGCCTGTAAATGATAATATTCTGTCATATCCTGATGCTCTTTACTCGGAATATATTTCTGAATAATTTTCGTTCCTACGGCAATCAGCAGCACCAGTAATATCAATACGATTACCACAATAACCGGTGCTAATTTCGTGTTTTTTCTGTTCCGTCTGCGGTTCCGGTTTCTGTTTCTATTTCTATTTCCATTTGTCGGTCTGTTCGTTCGCTGCGTTCTCTCCAAGCCTGCGTCCTCCTGTACTTTACTGTTCTATTTTCTTATGGTTTTCCATTTTTGTTTTCTTTGCCATAAGCATACGTCATTGATGGGAAAATTTCAAGTAAAAACCACCTGGAAACACGCTTTGCGAGTTTTCCGCGTAAAAAGAGGCACAGACTATAATTTTTGTCTGTGCCTCTTACCTTTCTTTTTCTTTACATTGTGCTGCATTCTGCAGCGGTGTGAGTAAGCATTCAGGGTAACCTTCTCACATCAAAAGCATATATTTCTATTTATTCATCTTTTTTGTTTTTGGTTTCTGTTAAATTTACATGCCTGCTTTCTACTTTCCTTTTCCAAAAGGATAAGCGTTCGTGATATGTTAAACTAAAGTTTTTAAAAACAGGCGCTCTGCTTCTTTTAAATGAAGCGGGTCCTCCATAAAAGGAAGGGTATGGATTGGTATGCGGTATTGTTTCTGAAAATCTTTTTTATCTTTTTTCATCCCAAACTGTGCCAGAAACGTCACGTTATCCAAACACTTTTCCTCTTCCCATATGACGGACATAAAATACTCTAATTCCTTTCGTTTCCATGGACTTAAGGAAACCAGAATCAGCTTCCGGTCACAGCGCAAGAATTCCCGACGAATCCTGTAAAACTCACTTCCGCCGTCTATGATGTAATATTCATAGCCCTGTCGGATATATTCCGGCATATTATCACTTCCCGCATTTGCAAAATAGTGTTTTCTGTCCGGCCGCCCCCATTTACCCTGCTGCTGTTTCTGCAGTTCTTCCAATTCGTGATTTCCACTTAATTCCACCAATGCCGTGTGACTTTTCAGGCAGTCCGCACAGTAATGGGTCAGCGCAGTGCACAGATGCGTCACACCCACGCCCTGCTGCACACCAAATATTCCGATACTTTTTCTTTCTTCCATGGTTTGTTATCTTCTCCCTTCTTTCGAAAGCATTTGTGTGAAGAATGCTTCCTTTTCTCTGCCACCATCAAATGGCATTGTGTCCCTCGGATAACAGTACACTTCTCTTCCGATGAAAGCTGCAAATTCTCTCGCCTCCATGGGGCTACTGTGATTACAGATAATTTTAAGATTTGGTACACAACGTAACGTTTGCCAGGCTTTCATGGAAGCCTCCCGCTTCCACAAAGACAGATTCACTACGAGTACTGTAATCTCAGCCTCTTCCATGCAGGCTTCTTCCACTGCAGCTCCATAATCGAAAATGAGTGTGTCTTCCCCGCTGCCAATTGACTCACTTCCCCGGAAATTCCGGCAGATGACGATATCTTCTTCGCACTCTGCCTCACGGCTCCGCCCAATTTGTTCCACCACATTACTTATCTTTTCCCTCTTTTCGGACCGAATTTCCCGATACAGGGCATTTGCGCCCCCCGCATTAAAAAATGAAGTCAGTGCAATGGCTATATGGGTGGTTCCGACTCCGGATTCTGCCCCCACAACAGATATGCTTTTTAAGAGATGCTCTTTCCGATTCCCCTTCTGCTTTAACGCACGGGTCAGTGCCTGTTGTAATTCCCCGGCGCTTTTGTAACGCTTGTTTGGATTTTTTCTTGTGGCTTTTTGTGCGATATGCCGGAATGCCGGGCTGCTTTTGTGGGAATGCTTCTTAATATAAAGTGAAAAAATAGCCCCGATTGCATAAATATCGCTTACTGTATGCAGTTCATATTCCCCGTACTGCTCCGGTGCCGCAAAACCTTTTGTTCCATAGTTCTGATAATTTTTTCCACGACTGGTAATATATGATGCAATTCCAAAATCGATTAATTTTACCTGATTACCACATACTATAATGTGTGACGGTTTTAAATCCTGATGTAATACCGGAAATGGTTTCTGGCTGTGCAGGAATGAAACGATTCCGCAAAGCTGTATGCCAATCTGTATCATATACTCCTGGGAAACTGACGTATTCCAAAGCAACTTCTCTAACGATTCCCCTTCAACATATTCCTCAATGATATAATAAAAGGCTTCATCTTCCTCTATATCATATACAATTGGAATTCCGGGATGTCGTAACTTAGCGAGAATGTTCGCTTCAGAAAGAATTGAAGACGGCATAGAACGTGTCTTTGAAATACACTTTATTGCACGATATGTCTCCAACTTCAGATGTCTGGCAAGATACACCTTTCCTGCTGCGCCGCTTCCTAACTCCGACAACAGCTCGTATCTGTCAAACAAAATTTGTGTTTCTATATGTTCCGCCCCTTCCTTCTTTCAAAGGAACCGGAACGCATCTCTTGGAATAGTTTATAGCACAAAGCAATTATGCTTTGCAATAGAAAATCTGTTTTTTTAGACTTTTTAGAAAACTTTAATATTTTTTACCGGTTTACAAGTATTTTTCATTCCATTATAATATAGGCGTAAACTTCATACAATTTTCTATAGATAAGGAAGTGATTTTTATGAAAATTGAAAAAGTGAATGACAACCAGATTCGCTGCACACTTACCAGAGCAGACTTAGATGACCGCCATCTGAAGCTGAGTGAGTTAGCATATGGCACGGAGAAAGCAAAGTCCCTGTTTCGTGACATGATGCAGCAGGCGAATTATGAATTTGGATTTGAAGCCGAGGATATGCCTCTTATGATAGAAGCCGTTCCCCTGACACAAGATACAGTATTGCTTATTATTACCAAGGTAGAATACCCGGAAGAGTTAGACACCCGGTTTTCCAAATTTTCAGAGCCGGACGAAAATGAATATCCGGATTTTGCAGATGCAAAGAACACTCCTGCAGCCGGAGCCGATGATATTTTAGGCTTCTTCAAACAGCTTCAGGAGAAGCAGAAGAGCGAACTTGCCAAGTCAGTGAAGGCTGCTGCCCCGGCAGAAGCTCCTGTCAAGAAGGCTGCCACTCCTGCTCCGAAGCCTGTCGTAGAACCGGTGGTAGATATTACCCGGCTGTTCGTCTTCGACAGCTTAGAGAAAATCAGCAATCTTGCCCGTATTTTAAATGGCTTTTATAACGACCGGAATTTCCTTTACAAGAATCCGAATAAGAGTGCCTTTTATCTGGTACTGCACAAGGGACACCATTCTCCGGAAGATTTCAATAAGGTCTGCAACATCTTATCGGAATACGCTTCCACTGAGAAATACAGCCGTGCTTCGCAGGCTTACTTCGATGAGCATTTCCTGCCTCTGATTAAAGAGCAGGCACTGCAGGTACTGGCGGAAATTTAAAAAAGATAAAAAGACCAGAACACACGATATCTTCAAGCCTTACGGCATTCGATTATCGGACTGTTCTGGTCTTTTATTTGTCTCTATTTCTTACTTGCCGTCTTTTGCAAGGAAATCATTGATTTCATCAACTAAAGACTGTGGCTCGATTCCATGAACCATTGCTGCCTGTTCAATTGTCTCCATCTGAGAGGATGGGCATCCTAAGCAGTGCATTCCAATATTTAAAAGAATCGGTGCAATGTTCTCGTCAATCTGAAGTAATTCACCAATCATGGTATCTCCGGTTACCTGTGCCATATTCTTTTCCTCCTTCTTGTTGTCAATGGTGTTATTATAATCCCTCCCGATAAAATATGCAATTAGTTTTCCCTTTTGTCCGTAATTATATACACGATTGCTTTTTCTTTAGTACATGAGGAAGAGGTATTGTAAATCATAATTTTTTGTATTAAAATAATTGCAAGCTAGAATTCTAGCCTATACATTGTTTATTATTTTTAAAGGAGGACGATAAAATGGCATATGTAATTTCTGATTCATGTGTAAGCTGCGGTACTTGCGAAGGTGAATGCCCAGTTGGAGCTATCTCTGCAGGAGATGGAAAATACGAAATCGCTGCTGATACTTGCATCGAGTGTGGAACTTGTGCAGGTGCTTGCCCTACAGGAGCTATCAGCCAGGAATAATTTTCGTACTTAATTCAAAAGAAGCTGTTGGTTTCGCCACACAGCTTCTTTTTTTATGCGAGAAACTCGCAAAGCGTGTTTCTCGTAGTTATGCCCTCATTTGTGAGGCTATGCTTCATTTGGTTTCCATTCCTGTTTCTTATGAAACAGCTTCTTCTCTTTCTTTCCCTTTGCCTTCAGGCTCTGACGAATCAGCTCGTCCAGTTTCTTATAGCGTTCTTCCTCCGCCTCATCCTGTTCCCTCATCAGATAATTCATTTCTTTTAATACATAATCCCGCACCAGTTCGCTGACTTCTTTTCCCAGTGCATGATTGTTTTCTGCAATCGCACCTTTTACAATCTGTGCCATCATATGCTGGAACTGCTCCATCCGCCTTGTGTTGTCCTCTACCTCCGTGGAAAGAGTCTGCTTTGCCGGCTCCGATGCTGCTGTTGCCGCTAATAGCTCCGGTGCATCTTCCCTGCCGCCATTATGTATTAAAAGCTTGATTGCCTTTAACTGATAACCCTGCTCTTTCCATTCTTTTATCTTCATGAATTGCTCAATGTTTTCTTTTGTATAATAACGGTGTCCCATTTCGTTGCGGGGTACCGTAAGTTCTAACTCTTCTTCCCAGTATCTAAGTACATGGGATTCTACATTTACAAGTGCTGCAGCATCTGAAATCATATACCGTTGCTTGTCCATAATTGCTCCTCCTTTGCCACTGCTTCTTCCTTAAAATTATAACGCTGCGGCTTTTGTCAGTGCAATTATTTTCCATCGTATTATTCCGACATATTGTGCATTGTTCGCACAATTATTGACATTTCAGGAAGACTCCTGCAACATGTTTTACCACAATCTGGCTGCCCGCTGTCAATGCATTTCCATCTTCATTCGTGGCTCCGGTCAGCTCCAGTGCATATTGCTTTCCACGTATCATCTGCTGGTCTGCACTCACCATGGTCCCATTTTCGATGGCATAAAATTTCTTATTTTTGCCGGATGCCGGATTGATTCCATTGGAACCGACCTCTACCTCTCCTGCAAGGTTCAGTAAAATGTAATCATCTTCCGGCTCTGCTATCGTATCAAAATCCAATGCATTTACCATTTCCAGTACGGCATCCCACGGCATAGCCTGCATGGTATCTGCTGATTCAGACTCTTTGATTTCCTTTACCTCAACGGATTTTTCCATGCCATCCAATGAAATCTGATATTTTTTATCATTTACTTTATCAAAAATAATGAATTCCGACTTTGCAGCATAACGTCCCAGAAGGTTTCCATCTTTCTCCAGATAAAATGCACCTTCCATTACCTGACAATCATCAGAAACCAAATAGCTGTCCTTTAATACTTTATCGCATTCTTTTAAGACTTCACCAATTCCCATTTGATTTAAAGGAATAGAATCTGATAATCCCGTTATATTATCCACAGAACTATCTTCATCTTTACCAGCATTCTCTTCTTTCTCTATTTCTTCTGATTCTTCACCTTGTTCTTGCTGGGATTCTATTATTTGTCCAATCTGTTCCAGAAAAGAATTATTGTCTTCTATTAACCTTAGATTTGTTGTAGAAACCACTATCTTTTCTCCTAAATAGTTTTTTCCACCACAACCAGATAGAATTGAAATTAGAATAAATACTATTAAAATATTATAATTTTTCATGCACTCACCCCTTCTCTATATATAGAAAACTAATCTATATTTTAGATATAATATTTTTTATGTATTTGTCAAGCCCTATGTGGAGATTTTTTAGGTAACTTTTTATTTCTTTCGGTGCAATTATTTTCGGTGTTCTTACCATCCGCTGTCCTGTCTGCCACCGGCAGTTACATTTAAAAGATATTACGCCGGATGATTTTTGTCCATTCTGTGGGGAAAAGCTTCATATTCTGTCTGGTAATGGGATTTTGATAAAGGAAAATGGATTTGCAGGAATCCGGAAAATGCGTTATGGTATACAAAAGATGCTGGAAGGATGGTTTTGCTTTATGTTTTTTATTATGGGAATTTCAAATGGTGAGAAAAAGCTGGCTTTTGACCAGTTAGAAATATGTAATTGCTGCGGAAAATATGGACATCTGGAAGTGTATATGACTTACATGTTCTTTTCTTTCTTTTTTATTCCGCTGTTTAAATGGAACCGCCACTACTATGTGCGCATGAATTGCTGTAATGCCACCACCGAAATCAGTGCCGACTTAGGCAAGGCAATTGCCAGAGGAGAGGTTACGAAGATTCCGCTTGATACCCTGCATTTTGGTAGATATGAAAATCGTATGAAGCATTGCAGTTACTGTGGATTTACGACAGAAGAAGACTTTCAGTATTGTCCGAAATGCGGACGGGAATTGTAGCGGGGAACTGCGGCGTATAAGGTAGATGTCGCAAGCGACCGCCGCAGGCGCGAGAATGTGCTGAAGCACATTCTTTGATCCAAATACCTGACAATTATAAGAAACTTGCTTTGCTTGTTTTCTCATATTATCAGCTTTTCACATATCTTTGATTTCTGCTGTTCGGTTTATCCGGTATCGTCATCTGAATCAAATTCATTTTAAGTGATGGATGAAGATAATTTCTTCGGAATCCCTCTTTCGAACTTAATCCAAGTTTTTCCATCAACGCTTTGCTTGTATAAGGAACATCATATTCCATAGCTTCAAGCAATTTTTGTACTGCTTCCGGAAGATATTCATTTTTCTCACTAATTTGAACAGAAATATCATCCAGAATTTTATCAATTTGAGCCAGCATAAATTCAATAAAAATTGTAGACTCTCCCGCAACGTGGCACCGGGAAATGGCATCGTAATATTCATCCTGAAACTTCTCAATCTGGCTTTCAATCGGAATATATTCAAACACCGGTTTCCAGTCAGAGAGAATAGCCGTGTGCCACAGTCTTGCCATTCTGCCATTGCCATCCGAAAAAGGGTGGATAAATACAAATTCATAATGAAATACACTACTTAAAATCAGTGGATGTACATTATCCTTCGCTTCTTTCATCCAGGTAAATAACTCATCCATAAGCTGTGGTACAAGTTGTGCCGGTGGAGCCATGAAAATACATTGATTTCCATTAAAGACACCTTCTTCACCGGAACGAAATTCACCGGATTCCTCCACAAGATACTTTGTCATAATTCCATGAAATTGTTTTAACTGTCGAATGTTATAAGGATTAATTTCTGAAAGACGCTCATAAGCAGCATAGGCATTCTTTACTTCCTGAATTTCTCTTTGTTCACCAAATACAGTCTTACCGTTAATTACATCCCGAACCTGTCCAAACGTCAATGAATTGGCTTCAATTTTCAAAGAGGAATGTATCGATTTTATTCTGTTATTCTTTCTCAGGTGCGGTTTTGCTTCAAGATTACTGATTGCTGTTATACGTCCTATCTTTTCGGAAATAGATGCTACATGAGATAATATTTTATTTGTTATAGTAAAAGGCGGTTTATATTTCCCCATACGATACCTCCATTAACTTACATATTATCTTGCGTATTTTCTTCCTCTATTATACGATTTTTACAAAAATATTCAACTTATTTCATCGAAAATTTTCCTTCTACCCATATATATAAAAACCCCGGATGTTGCTTTTTCAGGCAATACCCGGGAATGTTTATTTCTCCATATTGGCAAATCTCGTGTACTGAGGCAGCCATACCAGGTTGACGGTTCCGATAGGACCGTTTCTTTGCTTGGCTACGATGATTTCGGAGATTCCTTTCATTTCACTGTCTTTGTTGTAATAATCATCACGGTAAATGAACATTACAACGTCGGCATCCTGCTCGATAGCTCCGGACTCTCGAAGGTCGGATAACATTGGTCGATGGTCAGGACGCTGTTCTACGGCTCGGCTCAACTGGGACAGTGCCACTACCGGCACATTCAGCTCACGGGCCAGCGCTTTTAAGGAACGGGAAATATCTGAAATTTCCTGCTGACGGGATTCGGAATGTCTGCCGGAGCCGGACATCAACTGTAAGTAGTCGATGATGATTAATTTCAAATCGTACTCTAATTTATATTTGCGGCATTTACTTCTAAGCTCGGATATGGAAATACCCGGCGTATCATCAATGATTAATTTGGAACGGCCTACGTTGCCTGCTCCTTCAATCAGCATTTCCCAGTCTGCATCTGTCAAATTACCGGAACGCAGCTTCTGGGCATCAACTCTTGATTCCAGAGAAAACATACGGTTTACCAACTGTTCCTTACTCATTTCCAGAGAGAATATTGCTGTTGTCTGCTGGGAATGAATGGCTACATACTGTGCGATATTTAATACAAACGCCGTTTTACCCATGGAAGGACGGGCTGCAATCAGAATCAGATCGGAAGGCTGCAGACCTGCCATCTGATAATCCAGATCCACGAAGCCAGTAGCAATTCCGGTTACGGAGCCTTTTTGCTTGGATGCTTTTTCAATCTTATCCAGTGCATTGATTACGACCTGCTTAATCGGGACATAATCTCCGCCGCCACGATTCTGCACCAGATTAAAAATACTCTTCTCGGTATCTGCCAGAATGTCTTCAACACTTTCTTTTCCAAGATAACATTCATCTTCAATGGACTGGGTGGTCTTAATGAGCTTACGCAGAACTGCCTTCTCTTTGACGATATTGGCATAATATTTTACATTGGCGGATGTCGGTACGGATGTTACTAAGTCTCTTACAAATTCCAGGCTGCTGATTTCCGCCGGCACATCCTTTTCTTTTAACTTATTCTGCAATGTAATCAGGTCAACCGGTTCTCCTGCATTAAACAAATCCAGCATGGATTCAAACAGAATTCCATACTGCTTGTGATAGAAATCCTCTTCGATGAGAATCTCTCCGGCTGTCATAATTGCTTCTTTATCCATAATCATGGAACCGATAACTGACTGCTCGGCTTCCAGACTGTTTGGCATAATCCGCTTTACCAGTGCCTCTTCCATGGAGGTTCCTCCTAATCTACTCTTCCGTTACTTTTACACGTAATGTTGCAGTTACCTTTGGATGAACCTTAACCGGCACTTCATATACACCAAATGATCTGATGGCTTCTTTTAACTGCATTTTCTTCTTGTCTAACTCAAGACCCAGCTGATCATGTGTTGCCTGGGAAATCTCTTTGGTGGATACAGAACCAAAGGTTCTTCCGCCTTCTCCGGCTTTCATTTTCACTTCTACGGTCTTATCCTTTATCTCATCTGCCAGCTTTAATGCTGCCTGATAATTCTCTTCTGCAACCTTATCTGCATGTTTGTTCTGCAGCTTTAAGTCATTTAAGGTCTTGCTGTTTGCCTCAACTCCCAATTTCTTCGGAATTAACTGATTTCTTGCGTATGCATCGCTTACATTTACTACCTCACCTTTTTTTCCAAGGGATTTTACATCTGCTAATAAAATTACTTTCATTCTTCTATATCTCCTTCCTCAAGCATTTCGTCGATGGTGTCTTCTATGATGCGTTGTGCCTGGGACACGGTACAGTCACGAAGCTGGCAGCCTGCCATATTCAGATGTCCGCCGCCCCCAAGACGTTCCATGATTTTCTGCACATTGATTTCATCGATGGAACGGGAACTTACATATATTTTGCCCTGATATTCGGTTAATACAAAGGACGCTTTGATTCCGACAATATTTAACAGCTCATCTGCCGCCTGGGCTCCTACGATGGTAGGGCTTTCAATCTTATCTGCCGGACAGATGGAAATGGCAAATGCACCGCGGTATACTTCCGCATGGCGGACCACTTCTGCTCTGGCTTTGTAAGCATCCATATCATTTCGAAGCATTTTTCTTACACGGGTTACTTCCGCTCCGCAGCGTTTCAGATAAGCAGCTGCTTCAAAGGTACGGACACCGGTCTTGGTCATAAAGTTGCTGGTATCGATTAAGATTCCAGCATAAATACAGTCCGCTTCGTGGGGTGCCAGCTTGATATTTTCTGTAAAATACTGCAGCACCTCTGCTACCATTTCACAGGTAGAAGATGCATACGGCTCAATATAGGAAAGTACCGGATTGGAAATGACCTCACTGCTCTGGCGGTGATGGTCAAATACTACGATACTGTCGGTCCGCTTCAAAAGACCCGGACACTCCGTATGGCTCGGACGGTTTACATCCACCACCATAACCAGTGTGTTATAATCCGTCAGCTCCAGCGCACGTTCACTGGAAACAAACATATCCGGCGGATAACCCTTCTCTGTGGTAAAACCTTCCTTCAATGGACGAAGGGATGAAGTTACCTGGTCTAAAACAATCTGCGCTTTCTTTCCTAATACTCTTGCGGCGCAGTAGATTCCGATTGCCGCACCAAAAGCGTCTGTATCGGAAATAGAATGTCCCATAATCATAACATGCTCACGGCTCTCGATAATCTCCCGCAGTGCATGGGCTTTGACTCTTGCTTTTACACGGGTGTTCTTCTCTACCTGCTTGCTGTTACCGCCATAGTAGACAACATTTTCACCCTCTTTGACTACCACCTGGTCGCCGCCCCGACCCAGTGCCAGGTCGATTGCCATACGGGAATATTCATAATTCTGATTATAAGTATCACCGCCGACACCGATTCCGATACTTAAAGTCACCGCCATTTCATTTCCGACTTTGACAGTCTTAACATCTTCAATCAGGCTGAACCGGTCGCTCTGCAGCTCCGCAAGATATTTATGCTGGAATACCACAAAGTATTTATCCTTCTCAATCTTACGCACCAGCGCATCCATTTTCGTAAAATACTGGTTTACCTTCCGGTCAATCAATGCCACTAAAAGAGAACGTTTTACGTCTTCAATACTGTCTAACGCCTCGTCATAGTTGTCTATGTATACAAGACCTGCCACCAGCTTCTGTTCTTCATTTTCACGAATGTAATTATAAAGCTCTGTCTCATCAAAAAGGTACAGCGCTGTCAGATACTGTTCATCCTCTTCAATAGATACAATGCTGCTGTTTTCCGCCATTTCCTCAAAATAAATCTTGCTCATTTCAATACGGAAATTATGCTCCTGCCAGACCATATTTACATCTTCCACGAACTGCTCCTGCTGAATCAGCTCTCTGGTAATGCCCGGGAAAATGCTGGTGATGGATTTATGGAAATTTTTGGTCTTTCCTGTAATCTCCGTAAATTTCTCATTGACCCAGAGAACCTTTCCGTTATAGTCCAAAAGTGCATACGGTATTTCGAATTCATTGAGCAGCTTCTTCTGCACCGTTCCGTACTGAGTGGCAAAATTAATCAGCTCATTCACCAGCACCGGTTTATTAACATTATAAGATATCACCACAACAATGAGATAAATCCCAAGGAAAATGGATACCAGTAACGCTGCCCCTTCATTTACAAAATACATCGGCACGTTCATGCATGCCAGCAAAATAGTAAGCATCAGCGGCCAGTACATATAATTTTTCAGATGACCCTTCAGCTTGATTTTTTTCTTCATAAATTTCTCCTATATAAATGCGGATATTTTTACACAATTGTTACGACCACATACATATACAGAGTGTATTATAGCATTGTTTTATCTGTTTTACAATTCGCTTCCGGCATGAATCTTCTTTTCGTAGGATAAAAGCAGGTTTTCTATCTGTAATCCGATGCTTTCTGGAAAAGTTCCGGCATATTTCCGGGGCACTTTTATCCAGAAATCCAGGTTCTTATAACGCTTTCTTCCCCGCATATTTGCCCGATCCTGCTTTGCTGCCACCTGAATCTTAACCATTGCCCGCTTCTGTTCTAAGAGCGGCACCAGAATATAATAAAGCCGGTCATCCTTCAGGGAAAGGTAGCCTGCCGCCTCCCCGGACTGCTTCTTTAGAAACAGCCGGTGCTGTTTCAGTGCCGCCGGGAAAAGTGGTGTGCCTGCCCGCATATCATGGACCGTATCCATAAGCTCAAGCATTGCCGCAAAGTAAAATATTTCAGCTTCCGGCTGTCCGGCAGTCTCCGCTTTTCTATTTTGCTCTGCATCTTTCTCTTGCCCTGCATTTTCCTCCTGCTCTGTATTATTCTTCCGCTTCGTTTCTGAAAAATGCCCTAAAATTTCCGGTGCGTCAATGAACTGTTGTGCCAAGAGATAGGTAAGTTCCGCCTGTACCTTTAGCCGCTCCTCTTCTCTCACACTTTTTTCCAATTTCGCTTCTATCTCCTGCAGCAGCCGGTTGCTGCAGGCAAAAATACTCTTTAAGAAAAGAGGGAAATCCTCTTCGATAGTCCAAAGATATTTTCCCTCTGTTATCACAAATTCTCCTATGACTGCTCCGTCCGCATCTTCGACATATTGATAAATATTTCGTATACAGTATGCATGAGGATTTTCCGGTGCATTCCAGTTCTTTTTCTGTCTGTGCTGTCTCTTTGCTTCCCATTCTGCTTTTGATGTGGTGCTTTCCTTGGTCCTTCTGATAAAGGAATCTTTCGCTCCTTTGCCTTTTACCAGAATTCCATATGCCTCATTAATCTCTCTGGCGGAATAGGGATAATTTTCTTTTTCTTCTGACCGGCTGTCGGGATGCAGCTTATGCATCAACTGGCGGTAACGGCTTTTTATTTCCGCCCGGTCGGCATCCTCTGTTAGTCCCAGCACCCGGTACGCCTGCGTTCTTGTCATAATTTTTATGCATCCTCTTTGCCTGCAAAATAATCTTTTACCATCTTCACTACAACGCCGGATAATAAGAATACGGCAATGAGGTTCGGGATTACCATCAGTCCGTTAAAGGTCTCTGCGATGCTCCACATCAGTTCCAGATTCATGGTTGCGCCTACGATGGCAACCAGTGAGTAAACCAGCATAAATGGCTTATTTGCTTTGCTTCCAAAGAGGAATTCGATACAGCGGGTTCCATATAAGCCCCAGCCGATAATGGTAGAAAATGCAAAACAGCACATGGCAACTGCCGTAAATATAGACACCCAGCCGCCATAAACGGAAGTAAATCCGCTGATGGTAAGCTCTGCTCCTGCTGCTGCGCCATAACCCACCGGAACGCCACTGCAAAGGATAACCAGTGCGGTCAGGGTACAGATTACGATAGTATCTACAAATACTTCAAAGATTCCAAAGAAGCCCTGCTTTACCGGTTTTCTGGTATCGGCACAGGCATGGGCAATGGAGCCGGTACCAAGTCCTGCTTCATTGGAAAAGATTCCTCTGGAAACACCTTTTTTCATGCTCATGAAAAAGCTTCCTACTGCACCGCCGGTTACTGCTGCCGGGTCAAATGCGCCTCTTATAATAGCAGAAAATACTGCCGGAACTGCGCCTACATGCACTACAATTACGCCCAGTGCCAGTAAAATATACATGATTGCCATAAACGGAACCAGCTTCTCTGTAACCTGCCCGATTCGTTTGATTCCACCCAGCAGAATCAATGCAATCAGTCCTGCCAGTACGATCCCGATAATCAGATTTAAGGTTGCTGCTCCGTCTTCAGAAATCAGGTTGTAATTATATAATGCTGAATCAATGGCTGTGGTAATGGTATTGACCTGTGTGGCATTACCGGTTCCAAATACCGTCAGCACACCAAAGGCTGAGAAAAGGTACGCCAGCCAGTGCCAGTGTTTCTTTAATCCGTTTTTGATGTAATACATCGGGCCGCCAACGTAATCGCCATCTTTATTTCTTTCCCGGAAATGCACCGCAAGGGTTACTTCCGAGAATTTGGTACACATTCCAAGCAATGCGGAAATCCACATCCAGAATATGGCTCCCGGTCCACCGATTGCTATGGCTCCCGCTACTCCGGCTACATTTCCGGTTCCTACAGTTGCCGCCAGTGCTGTGCAGACTGCCTGAAATGGAGTCAGTGCTCCGTCTGATGCTTCTCTTTTCTTGAGCATACGCCCTAATGTAATTTTCATCGCATATGGAAATTTACGAATCTGTAAGAAGTTGGTGCGGATGCTTAAGTATAGTCCGACACCGATAATGCAGATCATGGCTGGAACGCCCCAGATGAAATTATTCACTGCACTGTTGATGGATTCAATCATTGCTAACATTGTGTGTTCCCCTTTTATCTTATTTTCCGGTGGGGTGAAAGGGTGAGATAAAATTATTCGAAGCCGGAGTTGTGAAAAGAAAACCTATTTTTTCATAACCCCGGCTTCGAATGCCTTTCCTCTAACCCTTCACTCCCACCTGTAAAGTCAGTGTAATGCAAGAATTATAGCACTATTTTTCTCAATTTACCATGACTTTCAGGGGAATGAATTCGTTGTAGTTCACCCGGATGCAGAAGAATGTTTTCTCCGTTACGGATAAGATAAATGTCCTGCCCGCTTCCGTTGAAAAGCAGCTTCTCATCTACGCTGGTGTGAACCTGTTTTACTGCCATGAGGTAATGACAGACTTCTGCATTGGTAGCATACCAGATGTCCTCTCTGCCGCCAATCATTTTGCAGAATTCTTCGATGACATACCAGTTGTTATCCCGGTCGAATTCATAGCTGTGTCCCCAGACATAGAATAAATACTGGAACTGCGGCAGGTCAAAGGATAAGAATTCTTTTGCATGGTACATAAGCCGGTTGTTATGGTGGCACGTTGGATTCCATTCATAGAAGTCCTGCGGGTGTGTATACAATCCTGTGTCGGTTGCTATTCTGGCATAATGAATCCCAAGGGATGGCAATAACGTCTTTATCTCCGGGCTGTAGGAGCCATTGGGATAAGCATGGCCGCAGACAATTTCTCCGGTCAGTTCTTCCAATGCCTGCCTGTCCTCTAAGATTTCTTTTACCACATCCGTCATGGGACAGCGGGCAAGGGTCAGATGTTTAACCCCATGGGTTGCAATTTCATGACCTTTATAAAGAGCGGGAATTTTCTCTTTTCCAATACGCCTTTCTTCTGTCATGCAGCCGGAATTCAAGTTGAAGGTTCCCCGAATTCCATAGCGGTTCAATATTTCCAGTAAATGCACATCTGACCATAAGCCATCATCATAGCTTATGGTCAGTGCCTTATTCCGGAAGCCCGGATATGTATAGTAAATCACAGTGCAATGTCCTTTAAATCAGCAAAAGTTGTAATCGGATAATCTGTTTTCTCACAGAAAGCGGCATCCCCGATTCCGGCAGCCTTCATTCCACCGCGCTTTGCTGCTTCAATTCCGGCAACTGCATCCTCTACCACCAGACAATCCTCCGGTGCAAGAGCAATGTATTCTGCCGCTTTTAAAAATACTTCAGGATCTGGCTTTGATTTTGTAATATTTGTTCCATCGGAAACTGCATCAAATACATCATCAAGCCCCACCCGTTTTAAGATAAATTTTGTATTTTTGCTGGAAGAGCCAATGGCAATTTTAATGCCTGCTGCCTTTAACGCCGCTAAGGTTTCACGGACTTCGACGGTTACATCATCCGGTGTCATGCTCTTTAATTCTTCTTTATAGTAATTATTTTTTTCTTCTGCCAGTGCTTCCTTTTCTTTCTGGGAAAGTGCCGGTCCATGGTAGTTTCTTAAAATAATTTCAAGGCTTTCCATTCTGCTTACACCCCGCAGCAGATTGTTAATCTCTTCATTAAAGAGAATGCCGCATTCATCAGCTATTTTCTTCCATGCACGATAATGGAGCTTATCGGTATGAACCAGTACTCCATCCAGGTCAAATAAAATTCCTTTAAATTTCATCTTATCCCTCCAAATCTGCCACCCATTTTCCAGCTAATGTTATCCAGTCCTGACAACGTTTCTGAATACCGAATCCTGTCTCCGTAATCTGCGTTTCTTCATTGGCAAGCGAAAGTCCATGCAGTCCTTCCGGGAAAATGTGAGCTTCCACGGAAACCTGATTCTTTACCAGTGCTTCCGTAAACATCAGTGTATTCTGGATTGGCACCGACTGGTCCGTTAAGGTATGCCAGATAAACACCGGCGGCACCTGCTTTCCTACCTGATGCTCCAGACTTAAAAGCTCTTCTAATTCTTTGCTCTTTTTCGTTCCCATCAGGTTTTCAATGCTGCCGTGATGTGCATATGTTCCAGATGTAATTACCGGATAAGAAAGCAGTAATCCATTTGGTCGCATCTGCTCTGCGGTAAGTCCTGTTTCTTTTGCAAGCCAGTCCTTATCCCAGAAGACCCCAAGACTTGCTGCCAGATGACCGCCGGCGGAAAATCCGGATACGATAATTTTATCCGGCTTAATGCCATATTCTTTTGCATGCTCTCTTAAATATGCCACACTCCATGCCAGTTCGCAGAGGGACTGGGGAAATTCTGCAGGAGCTACGCTGTAGCGCAGGACGCAGGCATGAAATCCTCTGGCAATATACTGTACTGCAACCGCTTCTGCCTCCCGGTCGGAGGTAAATTCATAGCCTCCGCCCGGACAGATAAGTACCAGCGGGCGGGTGCGGTTACTGTCGATTTCTTCAAAATTATCTAATATATAAGTATACAATCTTGCATCCGTTGCCTTCGGCGTCTGAACCGGAATAATATTGTATTTCATAGCTTCACCTTCTTTTTATTTTTCTCTTAATTTTCCTGATATGGTACTTCCACTTTCTGATTAGCTGCTTCTAACACATACTCTTTTCCATATAATTCCACGGTAATGGCTGTGCCTTCTAACTGTTCAATACTGCAGGTCTCTTTATTTACGCTGACCTCTAAGAGGCTTCCGTGATAACGGATACGGAAATGATAACCCTGCCAGTTTTCCGGCAAAGCCGGTGCTAAGAAAAGCTTGTCCTCTTCTGCCTGCACTCTGGCAAATCCATTGACAATTGCCATATAGCTTCCACCCATATTTGCTGCATGTATTCCATCCTTGCTGTTCTTGTGGGTATTCAAAAGGTCCATCTTGGCAGAGTCGCCAAAGTAATAGTATGCCTTATCCTTTAAGCCCAGTCGGGATGCCATGATACTGAATACACAGGTGGAAAGGGATGAATCATGGGTTGTAATTTTCTCATAATAGCGGAAAGAGTTCTCTTCTGTTTCTTTGTCCTGATAATCCGGAAAAAGATAATGTGCTAACACTGTATCTGCCTGTTTACATACCTGATAACGGTATAAATGTAACGGATGATAATGCAGTAACAGAGGGAATTCTTCCTGTGGTGTGTGCTCTAAATCCCAGATTGGTTTCTGCAAGAAGGAGTCATCCTGCGGATTGATGCCAAGGGTTTCATCATATGGAAGATACATCTTTTCTTCCGCTTCCTTCATTGCCTGAATTTCTTCCTCTGTCAGGTCATTTTCTTTTACAAACTGCTGGTAAGCATCCTTTTCCTCTGCCAGGCGTTGGATAAATTTCAGACACCACTGCATGCTGTATTTTGCACTGGCATTGGTATAGTAATTGTTATTTACAATGCAGGTATACTCATCCGGTCCGGTCACACAGTTAATGACAAAACGGTCTTTATAATAATTTCCCACATCCAGCCACAGACGGTTGGTCTCTAAGAGAATCTTTAAACCCATTTCCTTGATAAATTCCCAGTCTCCGCTGGTTTTGTAATAGAGAATTACGGCATATGCAATATCTCCATCGATATGATACTGTGCCGTTCCGGATGGATAATAGCCGGAGCATTCTCTTCCGGTAATGGTACGCCACGGATACAGCGCACCCTTTTTATGTCCTAACAGAGCCGCATTTTCTTTGGCTTTTCCTAATGTCTTATAGCGGTATTCCAAGAGCTTTCTTGCGATTGCCGGATTGGTCATGGCAAAATACGGTACCATAAACATTTCCGTATCCCAGAAATAATGTCCTTCATAGCCTTCACCACTTAAGCCTTTCGCTGCAATGCTGGAATATCCGTCGTAACCGGCTGACTGCAGAAGCTGATACATATTAAAACAGAGAGATTCATTTAAATCTCTGTCTCCCACGATTTCCATGGAAGAGTTGTTCCAGAACTCTTTTAAATATTCCTGCTGTTTTTTATAATAAGAAGCAATTCCCTGCTCCACTACTTTGGAAAGCTTCTCGTCTGCGACATTTCTGCAATCCTCTTCCCGGATAGAATCTGTAAAAATGCTGTATTTTATGATTCTTACTTCATCTCCCGGCCGTATATCAAAGCGGTAGCTTACGTCCATTGCATGTGCGGTCTCATCATAGGTTACTACTTCTGATGGCTGGCGCTTCTGGTTAACAGTGACTATGTTTGCCACTGCACTTGCCACCTTAAGATGGCTCTCTACGGTAGAACTTACGAGGCATGCACCGGATTCACATATGTGAACATCTTCTTTTTTCAAATGATTGTGGCTTTCCCCTGCCAGTCTTGGGTCCTTTGGATTAAAATAATTTCTGACCAGTCCTAAATGTCTGGAATGTATTTCTACTGTTCCGGAAAAATCAATGGACTGGAAGCAGTAATCAATGGTAAAAAGGGAACGTTCTTCAAAGGAAGCCATTCTTGTAATATTAAAATGAAGCTGCTTTCCTTCCTTGTTGCTCCAGTCTACTTCACGTCTGGTAATTCCTTTTTCCATATCCAGCGTTCTTACATAACGGCAGTCTGCATCATCCGCCATGGAAAATTTCTGCCCGTCAAAGGACACCTCTATGGTCTGGGTATCTGCCACATTTAACATACTCTCTTTGTCTTCCACGAGATTACAAAGTTTTTCTGCCTGCTTCATAGGTGCAATATCATAAAAGCCGTTAATATACATTCCCCGCATGGTGTCGAAATCTGCCGGAACGCCTTCTTCCAGGGTGCCGCGTACTCCGATATAGCCATTGGCATTATGAAAAATGGTTTCCTGCAGCTGCAGGTTCTTCTCATTTAATCCAATTCCTGTTACCTGATAAATTTTACTCATATACGCTCCCTCTCTTTAACCCTTTACTGCACCGGCTGCTACACCTTTGATAATATGTTTCTGGCAAAGCAGATAGAAAATGATAACCGGAATAATGGTAAATGTCAGTGCCGCCATTGCCATATTCCACTCGATGGTATACTGTCCAAAGAACAGTGACATTGCCAGCGGAATGGTCTTATTTTTGATACTGGTCAGTGTCAGTGATGGTAATAAGTAGTCGTTCCAGATCCAGATAACATCCAGAATAATTACAGTTACGGTAATGGATTTTAAAATTGGGAATACAATTCTCCAGAATAGCTGCCAGGTATTACATCCATCAATAATTGCGGCTTCCTCTAAGGATACCGGAACGGAGGATTTGATAAATCCATGGAATAAGAACACACCCATGCCGGCGCCAAAGCCTACATACATAAAGATTAATCCACCTAAGGAATCTTTAAACGGAATACCGAAGAATTTCCCAAACTGATTCATTTCCTGCATCAATGGCATCATAATGGTCTGGAACGGAATCAGCATGGTAAGAATCAGAAGTCCGTATAAGAATTTACTTAATTTATTATTAGAGCGGACAAACATCCACGCTGTCATAGCACTCAGTAATACGATAATTCCTACTGCAATTACTGTTACGATGATGGAATTCTTAAATGCCATTAAAAAATCCATTTTCTTTAAAGCGCCCTGGAAATATTCCAGTGTAAAATGTTTTGGAAAGGCGAAGATATTTTCATATAATTCTGCACGGCTCTTGAAAGCATTTACGATTACCATATATACCGGAACCAACCATACGCAGCACAACAATATTACCAGAATATTTACGATTATTTTTCCAACTGGTTTTCTCTTCATTATGCTGACACCTCCTTATCGCCAGTAATCTTAACCTGAATTAATGTAATCAATGCAATGATGACAAAGAATACGATTGCTTTTGCCTGTCCATATCCGAAATGGCTCTTGGTAAAGATTTCATTAAAAATATTCATGGACACCATTTCTGTTGAGTTGTTTGGTCCACCGCCTGTCAGTGAAACGTTTACATCATAAATCTTGAAACAGTTGGATAATGTTAAGAACAGACATATTGATTGTAATGGATGACATAATCAGCGGAAGCTTAATGTTGATTAAAGTTCTCCAGAAGCCTGCCCCGTCAACCTCTGCAGCTTCGATTACATCATCGGAAATTGCTTCTAATCCTGCGATATATACAATCATCATATATCCTGCCATCTGCCATGTAGATACTACAATCATGGCACAGAAAGCCATTTTCTTATTTACAAGCCAGTTAAAAAATATGTTTGTTAATCCGGTCATATCTCCGATTGTACTCATTGCGTCTCCAAGAACGTACTGCCAGATATAACCTAAAATCAATCCACCAATCAGGTATGGTAAGAATAACATGGTTCTTGCCACATTACGCACCTTAAGTTTGGTTGTTACCAATACTGCAAATGCCAGTGCCAGTACATTGACAATTACTACGGTAATTAATGTAAATAATGTTGTTCTTACTAATGATGTCAGAAATTGTTTATCCGAAAAAATCTTTGCATAGTTGGACAATCCTACAAATACCTTTTCACTTTTTGCCAGTCCATCCCAGGATACAAGGGAATAACCCATTCCCGTGAAAAACGGAATGATTACTATAATGCAAAACATAATCATCAATGGAGCGGTAAATAATGCATACCAGCCTTTTTTTATCTTCATCTTTATCCCTCATTCCTTTTCTAAAGTGAACAGGTGCTGCCAAAGGCAACACCTGCAATTAATGTTTACTCATTTGCTGCTGTTACGAATGAATCATTTAATGCTCTTAAGAATTCATCGGTTGTCATATCCGAGGAGAAGTATTCCTCTGCGTTCTGTACCAGGTAAGTTGTGATGATACCTGCAGGCCACTCCTCATTGAATGTCCAAGGAATGATGTTGCCTTCTGCGATTGCATCAGATACTGCCTGTGATAATGGGTCTAAGTTATCAGCTTCCATACCGTCTACTACCGGAATGAATCCAAATTTGTTGGTAAGGTAATCAGCTCCTGTTTCACTTGTATATAACCAGTTTAAGAAATCTTTTGCTAACTGTTTGTCACTGTCACTTGCGTCTGTATTTACACACCATACAGATGGAACACCGACTGCGATGGATTTGTTGCCTGCGATTGGTAATGGAGCAATTCCCATATCAAAGTCTACATCATAGGATGAAAACAGGGAGTAGCACCAGTTACCCTGATGAATCATTTCTGTTTTACCGGTTGCAAAGTCACCACAGTTGTCATCATAAGATACTTCCAGTGGATTCTTCTGGTTCTCTTTGATTGCTTCGAAAATCTGTCCAAGTTCCTGGAACTCTTTTACGTCAGCGATGTTTACCTTTCCATCGTATACATCCTGACAGAACTGTGCTGGATCATCCTGTAATGCGAATGGAGTATTTAAAATCTGTCCGATTAAGAAGTACGCTTCCTGTGAAAGTCCAAGTCCTGTCTCCCCATCGGCTGTTGCATCTTTGATAGTCTGAACCAATGCATCGGTTGTATTAATCTGGTCTTCACTGATTAAGTTTTTGTTATAAACCAGTCCGAAGCCTTCTGCTGTCATCGGAACACCGACTGTCTTATCATCGCTCTTTGCAATAAGGTCATCATTAATCTTGTCTAAGAAACTCAAATCACTTAAATCCTCTAAGTAAGCGGACATCTCCGCAATCTCTGTGCTGGAAGAAAGTGAAAATACGGTAGGACCGGATTCACTTGACATATAAGTCTTTAAGTTCTGGTAATAATCATCTCCGGAAATCTGCCAGACTTCTACTTCTACACCGGTCTCTTTTTCATAGTCTTTAGCAAGTTCTTTCAGCTGATCATAAATCTCTGTTTTCTGCTGGAAGATGGTAATCTTTCCTTTACTCTCTCCGCTTGCGCCCTCTGTATTGGAAGCATCAGATCCTCCCTTAGAACCGCATCCTCCTAATACCATGGAAGCACCTAAAACTGTTGCCAATACTAATGATACGATTTTTCTCTTCTTCATTTTGCACCCTCCTTGTGTTGCTTTGTTTTTGATAACTATACTTTACATAAATTTTACTAATTCGTCAATCCTCTTCGTTATCTTTCTACCTTTTTCACTGTTTTTACATGGTTTTATTGTGCAAAACAACCGTTTCAAGACTTATTTTTAGTAAATTTAGTAAATATTTACCTTTTCTTTAGTAAAACAAGTAATATTATTATAGTAAATTTTCGCTACTCTCACAAACTACACGAAACACGCTTTGCGAATTTCTCGCTACTCGCGAAAAAAAGAAGAACCCTCTGTACCAGAAGATTCTTCCATGTCCTATTTTTTATCTTATTTTCTATCGTGTGGTCTTTCTCCAGTGAACCTTTGCGGCAATCTTAAAGGTGTCAAAGCTGCAGCTTCCCGCAATATTCTGAAGCAGAAACTGGGCCGCCAGATAGCCTCTCTCATAATCCGGGATATCTACCGTGGTAAGTCCCATCAGTTCTGACATCTCGGTTCCATCGAATCCGGTTACTGCTATATCATCCGGAATCTTAAGGCCTTCCTGCCGCAGTGCCTTCATTGCTCCAATTGCCATATTGTCGTTCGCACAGACTAACACTTCCGGAATATTATCTGATAAAAGCATCAGTCTTGCTGACTGATAACCGCTCTTTTCATAATAATCTCCCAAGAAATAATTTTCCCGGCTGAATGTAATTCCATTTTTCTGCAATACATCTTTTAATGCCCGGTAACGTTCCTGGTTATCCAGCGTATCTATTCCTGCAATATATCCAAAGCGGCGATAGCCTTTATCCACCAGCCCCTGCACCAGCTCTGCCATTGGCGCATAGTTATTGACTACCACACTCTTGATATTCGGCACATCCATAATCCGGTCCAGTGCCACAATGGGATAACCTTCATTTGCCTTCTGGATTAAAGTGGAATTCTTACATTTCATATCCAGCATGATGGTTCCGCAAGTCAATGCCGGGTCCATAAATTTTTCACAGGATTTATTGGTACATATCATTAAATCATATCCTCTGGAATACACATAATCGCTGATTCCATGAATGATTTTCAGATAAAAGTTACGCTCATAATCACTGAAATTAAAAAGAATGGTATTGGTATCTTCTGCCGGCTTCTTATTTTTCCCCTTGTTAATATCATAGCCATTTTCCTTGCAAATCTCTAAGATCCGCTGTCTTGTCTCTTTTCCCACATTATTCCGGTGATTCAGTACATTGGATACGGTTGCCGGTGATACATTCGCCAGCTTTGCAATTTCTTTTACTGTCATACGCTTCCTCACTTTATTTTCTGCTCCCAAAGTAAATAATTACCTTTGTTTAACACCTCTTCAGTAAACGTATCACAGATTTTATATAAATTCAACTGAATGTTAGTTTTTCCTTCTATTGAAGTAACAATTCCAATGCTTTGCTATAAAAAGACCGGGGGTCGCCGGATGGGGATACGAACGCCTCCACCTGTCTTCCATTACCAACATTTCTTTATAGATTCTGCGTCTGCAATTTCTGCTGTGCCGGATTTACCGACTGTGTCTGTGCTCCCTTCTGTGCCTGCCGCCCCTGCAAGCAAAAGGTCACAAAGCCCAGTACAAACAACGCTGCTATCATAACCACGCCTGCTTTGGAGGTGTGAAACAGCTGGGTGGAAATTCCCATCAGCATTGTGCCAAGGAAGGAAGCTCCTTTTCCAAAGATGTCAAACACGCCGAAGTATTCGCTTGCTTTTTCTTTTGGAATAATCTTCGCATAATAAGACCGGGAGAGTGCCTGGATGGCACCCTGGAAGACACCGACGCAGGTCGCTAAGAACCAGAATTTCCATGCGGTATCAAGCTGCAGTGCAAACAGTGCGATGAGAAAATACGCTCCGATGCAGACTAAAATCAATTTCTCAGATTCAAATCTGCGGGCAAGCTTTCCAAAAAGAATGGAGCAAGGGAATGCTACCACCTGTGTTAAAAGCAGTGCCAAGAGCATGCTGCTGTCACCGATTCCCACATCTTTGCCATATGCGGTGGACATTTCGATAATGGTATACACACCGTCTATGTAGAAAAAGAACGAGATGAGGAACAGGAGAACCTTCTTATTAGCTTTTAACTCGGAAAAAATATTTCCCAGACGGACAACAGTTTCTTTTACGGACACTTTTGTCTCTGCATAATAATTCTGTTTATAATTTAACAACAACGGAATGGTCACTGCCACCCACCAGATGGCGGTAATGCCAAATGCCAGCATCATTGCCATGGCAGCAGAAATTCCGATTCTGTCTGACATCAGCACCAGAATCAGGCTTCCTACAAACGGAATACAGCTTCCGATATAGCCCCAGGCATATCCATGGGAAGAAACTTCATCCATCCGCTCGTCTGTGGTCACATCTACCAGCATGGAATCATAGAAAATCAGGCTGCCGGAAAATCCCACTTTTGCAATGACAAATACCACCAGAAATGCCAGCCAGGTTTTCGGAATTCCCATGGCTGCACAGGCGATTACGCCAATCATCATAAATGCGGTAAACAGCGGCTTTTTAAAGCCTTTATTATCCGCTGCCGCTCCACAGACTGGTCCCAACAGTGCCACCAGAATCGTGGAAATTGAAATGGCATAGCTTAAATATGCTGTTGAATTTGCGGCGGAAATACCACTTGCGGTTGCCATATTTTTAAAATAAATCGGAATAATGGTGGACACCAGCATGACAAATGCTGAATTTCCTACATCATAAAGTACCCATTGTTTTTCTAATTTTGTCATCTTTTCTTTTCCCATTTTCCTACTCCTATTCCACTCCAAAGGTATGCTGATATTCGCTGTCCGCCGCGCCGTTTTCCCGGTATTCACAGATGAGTCGCACCGCCAGTGAAATGGCATCATGATATAACTGGCTCAGCCGGATATTACTATCTGCACATTTCGGGTTCGGCTTGTAATTGACGATTAGTCCATGCATTTCCTTATAGTTTCCGGTCATTGCCAGCAATGCATAAATGAACCCGCGTTTTAGGTGCCCCGGTGCAACCAGAAGATTGTTATAATGCTTCATGCTCTTGAGTGCCTGCTGCACTTCCTCTGCTGTAACCTCTGGGAAAAATTCCGCAATTGTTCCCGCACTGGTCATATCTGTTGGGATATGGCCTGCAAGCCTGTGGGTAAGCGGATTGTGTCCCCGCTTTGCTAAAAGCATCCGGTCAAATTCCACCTCGATTTCTGCATGGGTTACACCGATTTCCTTTATCTTCTTTTCAATATATGGATGACAGCTATGGTCCAGTGCAAAATGGCAGATAAATCCATAGAGATATGCAAATCCACCTCTTCCTTCCGGCAGCTCCCTTGCCCGCATCCAGGCTTTTTTAAAAAATTCATCTGCCGGTCTGCCATGCATTCCATAACCTATCCGGTTGATGGCATTTGACTTTAAAGGCTTATAATAAAAGAGAATATCCGGTCCGTGTAATCCAGTCATATAGAGCGGGCTATATGCTTTTATCTCCTCCTGTATTTCCTGTGGTAACCGTCTATATACCGCTTTTCCAAAACAATAATGTGCATAAGTTGATGGCACTGTACTTCCTCCCTGCTATGTATGCAGTATTTTTCTGCTTTCTTCTGTTTTTCAGCATAGTATGTGTGAAAAAAGCTTTCTATCATATTTTGGAGTAACTTCTGTAAAAAAAATGTAAATTTATGGGATATAAAACTTGCGCAAATAAGAATTGAAATGTTTCTTTGAAATGAAGCCGCCTGCAGAATCTGGCAGTGGCAGTTAAGATGTCTGGCAGCCTGCAAAACCTGCATAACAAACTGCGAAAAAAAGAATGTGCCTTGGCACATTCCCGCGCCTGCGGCGGTCGCTTGCGACATCTACCTTATACGCCGCAGTGCGCATCCTCGCTTCCCGTTTTTTACTTTACAGGAAATTGCTTTCCTGTAAAGTAAAAACGGGAAGCCCGCTAAGCGTACTTCCCTCAATATGACTATTTATCTCAACGAGACCAGGCGGTTCTCTTTTGCTACCCGTACTGTCTGTCTTCTCGTCCTGACCCGGAGCTTCGCAAATATATTTTTTCCGTGAAACTTTACGGTATTGATGCTGATTCCCATGAAATCTGCAATTTCCTGATTAGAACGCTCATCTGCTATCAGCCGGTCAAATCGTCTTTCTTTTACAATCGGAAGCAGCTCATCTATAAGCTGAAATGCTTCCTCTTTCCGGTCACTTAAGAAATAGCTGACTGCACATAAAAGATTCATTTCACATAAATCCATGACGCGGTCACCCTTTCGCAGCGGCTCCCTCAAATACTCTGCCAGCGAAAGCATTGCCAGATATTTTTCTTCCAGAATATATGCCCGCATCTTTATCATATATTTATAGGTATCCAGCATGTTCAGTTCTCCAAATTCGCTGGGTGCCTCATTTTCCATCCATTCCGTTACTGTATCCACATCACCATCATACAACAGTCCCCAGGCTTTCATTGCTCCGAAATTCTCTAAGAGCCATCTGCTCTGTTCCTTATGAAGTCTCTGATATATCTCTTCCAGAATCGGATATACCACCGCTATCTGTCCGGTTGCTATCATAATCCGCATCTGAAGGCTCAAAGCAATAAACAGAACAGCAATTTCGCCTTCTTTTTCTATAAATGGAATAATTCCAACTAATGTAGTAATTGCTTCAAAACATTCATCTCTCTGATAGCATACTTCTGCATAAGTTATTTCTGCAATTCCAAGGGAACTGTCTCCATAGAAGCTTTTTACCCAGCCCTTTAGCTGCTCCTTCCGGTCATGTACATAATTTCCATACATGGTCATATCCCGGAATCCGTTTATCATGGTAATTCTGCCTGCTGCCAGAGGAAGATTCGGCAAAATGCCATAATTATTATATATTTCAGCCAGCTTAAGCAATGCAGCTCTTGCCCTCTCCCGGTCAGTTCCCGGAATAATTACATCAAGATGCAGCTTCATCAGACGTTCATCCCCTACATATGAAGCATATTTCTCCGCCTTTTCCAGATTCCCGTAAATAGCCTGAATAACAGCTTCTGCTGCTGCAAGTGTTGGTGTTTTCCTGATTTCCTCTTTTGAAAAAACTTCGAGATATTTTCTACAATGCTTAAATCCATTCAGACAGCACGGACAGGCAAAAATCCTGCTCATCTTATCCCGAAGAGTTTCATAATCTCTCTTTTCTACCAGTTCATCCAGTTCTTCTTCTCTGAAAAATTCATTATCCCGGTTTTTCATGCATTCCCCTCCGACACAATTCGACACTTTTTATCTGTTTTTATAATAATTACGAATAACCTGCCTGTAAACTACCCGAAAGTGTAGGTTTTTCATTTACCCGGGAATTTTTTAAAACAGGGAATTTAAAACACTTGACCTGAAGATAAGTTCAAGTGCAAGAATTGCACTGCACAGTAAAAGGGGCTGTAAAATAAGTCCCTAATTAAGAAACGCCAACTCCGGCAAATGTCGGTTTTGGCGTTTCTTTGTATGAATTTTTCTATTTTTGATC